>CALKAA010000435.1 GCA_937983495.1 uncultured Gemmobacter sp.
TTGGTCAGTGACTGGAGTTCAGACGTGTGCTCTTCCGATCTCGGGGAAACGCGGTGCGTTTCCTGATCCGCCCGGTATTGGGCGAGGCGATTGGCTGCTTCTTCTGGAAGGGCTTCCGTATCGGGCCGTTGACTGAAGGTTTGTGATGGCCGAGGCCATTGCCGAGGTCATGTTGAAACGGTTGTGAGTTTGGGCCGGTGGCCCAAAGCCACCGGCCAGCGCCCGCCCTGCGGGGGGCGGGTGCTTCACACCCGCCGGGCGGGCTCTGGCCTCTCGGTCATGGGCTGAAACGGTCTTGCGGGGCGGGTGCCGCGCGGGCGGGGAAACGCGGTGCGTTTCCTGATCCGCCCGAGGTTTGGCCTCGGCCAATTTGGGGTAGGGGGCGCTGGCCCCTTGGGCCCCTCACCCCAGCGCGTAGCCCGCGCCGCGCACGGTGCGCAGCGGGTCTTCGCCGCCCTGTTGCATCAGCGCCTTGCGCAGACGCCCGATATGGACATCGACGGTGCGGGTATCGACATAGATGTCGCGGCCCCAGACCCGATCCAGCAGCGCCTCGCGCGAGAACACGCGGCCGGGTTTCTCCATGAAGGTGATGAGCAGGCGGAACTCGGTGGGCCCGAGTTTCAGCGCCTGCCCGGCGCGGGTGACGCGGTGGGTTTCGGGGTCCAGCCGGATATCCTCGAACTCCAGCACCACCCCGGCGGTGGAGGGGCGCACCCGGCGCAGTTGGGCGCGCGCCCGCGCCATCAGCTCCAGCACGGAATAGGGCTTGATGACGTAATCATCCGCCCCGGTTTCCAGCCCGCGCACCCGATCCACCTCCTCGGCGCGGGCCGAGAGCAGGATGATCGGGATGCTGCGGGTTTCGGGGCGCATCTTCAGGCGGCGGCAGACCTCGATGCCCGAGAGATTGGGCATCATCCAGTCGAGGATGATGATGTCGGGGGCGGCCTCGTCCACCAGCATCATCGCCTCCTCGCCATCCGCCGCCTGGGTCACCGCGAAGCCCTCGGCCTCGAGGTTATAGGCCAGAACCTCGCGCTGGGCGGGTTCGTCCTCGACCAGAAGCACCGTGGGCTGGGCTTGCGCGGTCATGGATCAGCGCTCCGCCCGGGGCGTGGCCTGCGAGGCCTGGGTGAGGGCGGCGACGCCCGAAGCCTTGGGGCGTTCCTCGTCGGGGATGCGGCCTTCGACCAGATAGATCACCTGTTCGGCAATGCCGGTGGCGTGATCGCCCACGCGTTCGATGTTCTTGGCGATGAAATGCAGGTGCATCGAGGGCGTGATGGTGCGCGGGTCTTCCAGCATATGCGTCAGAAACTCGCGGAACAGGCCATTATACATCTGGTCGATTTCATGGTCGCGCTGGCGCACGTCATGCGCCTTGGCGCTGTCGCGGGCGATATAGGCATCGAGCGCGTCTTTCAGCAGCATGACCACGGCACGGGCCATGCGGCGGATCGAGGCGGCGGAGCCTTCGATCATCGGCATGGAGTTCAGCACCAGCGAGCGCTTGGCGAGGTTCTTGGCGTAATCGCCGCAGCGTTCCAGATTGGCGGCGCAGCGCATGACCGACAAGACGGTGCGCAGGTCGCTGGCGGTGGGGCTGCGCAGGGCGATCAGGCGGGCGCATTCGGTCTGCACCTGTTCTTCCAGCGCGTCGATGGCGGCATCGCCCGCCCGCACCTTGGCGGCCAGATCGGCGTCGCGGGTTTCCAGCGCCAGCGCGGCATCCAGAATGGCGGCCTCGACCAGCCCGCCCATCTTCATCAGTGTGGCCTGCACGCCTTCGAGATCGCGGTCAAAAGCCGACATGATGTGTTTTTCGGTCTGCATGATGGCGTCCTCGCTCAGCCGATCCGGCCGGTGATGTAGGATTCGGTGCGCGGATCGCGCGGATTGGTGAAGATCTGGCCGGTTTCGCCATATTCCACCAGATTGCCCAGGTGGAAGAAGGCGGTGCGCTGGCTGACGCGCGCGGCCTGCTGCATGGAGTGGGTGACGATCACCACCGAGAATTGCGAGCGCAACTCGTCGATCAACTCCTCCACCTGTGCCGTGGCGATGGGATCGAGCGCCGAGCAGGGTTCGTCCATCAACAGCACCTCGGGCGAGGTGGCGATGGCGCGGGCGATGCAGAGGCGCTGTTGCTGGCCGCCCGAGAGGCCGGTGCCGGGGGCATCGAGGCGGTCTTTCACCTCGTTCCACAGCGCGGCCTTGCGCAGCGATTGTTCCACCACCTCGTCCAGTTCCGCCTTGTTGCGGGTCAGGCCGTGGATGCGCGGGCCATAGGCCACGTTTTCATAGATCGACTTGGGGAAGGGGTTGGGCTTCTGGAACACCATGCCCACCTTGGCGCGCAGGGTCACCGGGTCCACCCGCTTGTCATAGATGTCTTCGCCTTCCAGAAGGATGGTGCCCAGCACGCGGGCCGAGGCCACGGTGTCGTTCATCCGGTTCAGGCAGCGCAGGAAGGTGGATTTGCCACAGCCCGAGGGGCCGATGAAGGCGGTGACGGTCTTGTCGAGGATCTCGACATCCACATCCTTCAGCGCATGATTGCTGCCATAATAGACCTGCACGCCCTGCGCGCTCATTTTCGAGGTTTCAGAGGTCACGGCTCGCTCCGCAATTCGCATATCGTTCATCGGTTTGGCCCCTTTTACCAGCGGCGTTCAAAGCGGCGGCGCAGCACGATGGCGACCGCGTTCATCACAAGAAGGAAGACCAGCAGCACGATGATAGCCCCGGAGGCGCGCTCCACAAAGGCCGGATCGGACCGCTGCGTCCATTGATAGACCTGCACGGGCAGGGCGGTGGCGGGTTCCATCAGCCCCTCGGGCGGGGCGGCGGGGAAATCCTTCACGAAGGCGACCATGCCGATCAGCAGCAGGGGGGCGCTTTCGCCCAGGGCCCGCGCCAGGCCCAGGATGGTGCCGGTGAGGATGCCGGGCATGGCCAGCGGCAGGACGTGGTGGAAGATCGACTGCATCCTGGAGGCCCCCACCCCAAGCGCCGCATCGCGGATCGAGGGCGGCACGGCTTTCAGCGCGGCGCGGGTGGCGATGATGATGGTGGGCAGCGTCATCAGGGTGAGGACAAGGCCCCCCACCATCGGTGCCGATTGCGGCAGGCCCATGAAGTTGATGAACAGGGCCAGCGCGAGGATGCCATAGACGATGGAGGGCACGGCGGCGAGGTTGGCGATGTTCACCTCGATCATGTCGGTCCATTTGTTCTTGGGGGCCATTTCCTCCAGATAGATCGAGGCGGCCACGCCAATGGGCAGCGACAGGCACAGCACGATCAGCATCATATAGGCCGAGCCGAGGATGGCGACGCCGAGGCCCGCCACTTCGGGGCGCAGTTCCGAGGCATCGGGGGAGGAGAGGAAGCCCCAGAGGTTCAGCTTGGTCTCGATCAGGCCCGCATCCTTCATGGCCTGCGCGAGGTGCAGTTGCTCGGGCGAGATATTGCTGTCACGTTCGGCGCTTTCCAGCGTGACGCGGCCCTTGAAGAACCCGTCCACCCGGCTGGTGGCGGCGGCGTCGAAGGTGATGGTCTGGCCGATCAGCGAAGGGTCGGCCAGCACCATGTTGCGCAGGTCGGCGGCGGCCTCTTTGGACATCAGGCCCATGATGGCCTTGCTGTCGACGGCGGCGGTATCAAGGCCCTTGGCGGCCAGTTCGGCCTCCAGCGCCGCTGCGATCAGCTTGCCGTAGCCGACGGTGGTGACCTTGGCCATGGCCTTGGGGTCACGGGTGCCCGCCTTGTCCAGCGTGGCCTCGTCCAGCGTCACCGGGATTTCGACAAAGGTCTGGCGGAAGGCGCCAAGGCCGTTGCCCAGAACCGAGGCAAGCAGGAAGACCAGTGCCGCGAGGCCGAGGCTGATGGCGATCAGGCCATAGGCGCGGAAGCGTTTCTCGGCGGCCTTGCGGCGGCGGGTGCGGGCATCGCTGGCCAGCAGCGAGCGGCTGGGCTGCGCGGAATGCAGGGTCGCGTCGGTCATTCGTATTGCTCCCGGTATTTGCGCACGATCACGAGGGCGACCACGTTCAGGGCGAGGGTGAAGCAGAACAGCGTGAGGCCCAGGGCGAAGGCCACCAGCGTTTCGGGGCTGGCGAATTCGGTATCGCCGGTGAGCTGGCTGACGATTTTCACCGTCACGGTGGTCATGGCGTCAAAGGGGTTGAGGCTGAGCTTGGCGGCGGCCCCGGCCCCCATCACCACGATCATGGTTTCGCCAATGGCGCGGCTGGCGGCCAGCAGGATGGCGCCCACGATGCCGGGCAGGGCTGCGGGCAGCACGACGCGCTTGATGGTCTCGGACTGGTTGGCCCCGAGGCCGTAGGAGCCATCGCGCATGGCCTGCGGCACGGCGTTGATGATGTCATCCGACAGCGAGGAGACGTAGGGGATGAGCATGATGCCCATGACTAGGCCCGCGGTCATCACCGAGGAGGAGCTGTCGCCCCAGCCCATCGGCATGGCGAAGTAATCGCGCAGCAGGGGGCCGACGGTGACAAGGGCAAAGAGGCCATAGACGATGGAGGGGATGCCCGCGAGGATCTCCAAGAGCGGTTTGACGGTGGCGCGGGTTTTGGGCCCCGCATATTCCGACAGGTAGATCGCGGCCAGAAGGCCCAGGGGCGCGGCTACGGCCAGCGAGATCAGCGAGACGTAAAGCGTGCCCCAGACCAGCGGCCACAGGCCCAGCGACGAGCCGCCGCCGAATTTCGGGTTCCATTCGGTCGAGAACAGGAAATCGCGCGCCGGGTAAAGCTGGAAGAAATGCAGGCTTTCGCTGACCAGCGAGGCGATGATGCCGAAGGTGGTGGCGACGGCGACCAGCGCGCAGCCGATCAGCAGCACCAGCACGAATTGCTCCACCAGATTGCGGGCGCGTTGGGCGGGGTTGATGCGGGCCAGCGCGACGCCAAGGCCCACCAGTGCCGCGAGGATCACGAGGCCCGACAGGATATTGCGCAGGCTGGTGCTTTCGGCGTGGTATTCACGGGCGGCGGTCAGCACATCGGGGCGCAGCTCGGCCCCAAGCGCCACACCGGCATCGGAAAGCTGGGTTTTCAGGGTGGCGAGATCGTCCGAGGGCGCGGGCAGCAGGGTCAGGCCCTCGGCCACGCGGCGCACATCGTTCATCATCAGCTCAAGGCTGCCGCCTTCGGGGAGGACCAGATGCGAGGCCACGCGGGCATCGACGATCATCGGTTGCACGAAGGCCCAGCCCAGCATCAGCGCAAGGGCGGGGATGGCGGTGAACAGGAAGACCTGCCAGCCATAATAGGAGGGCAGGGAATGCAGGCGCCGCGCATCGCCTTGGGCCAGCCGCAGCGCGCGTTGTCGTCCGGCCAGAAATCCAAGGACCGCAAGGCCCAGCACGATCAGGGAGAGGAGACCAAGGCTCATGTCTTGCGTCCGTTCAGGAAAAAAGGGGGGCGCGGACAGCCCGCACCCCCCTGTTGGCTCTGGGTCTTAGTTCAGCGGACCCATCGGGGTCTCGGCGGCGACGGCGGCTTGCGTCGCGGCCAGTTCCGGGTCGGACACGAGGCCATAGGCGGCCAGCGGGCCATCCGGGCCGGCCATATCGTCGGACACGAAGAATTCGACATATTCCTTCAGGCCGGGGATCACGCCGATATGGGCTTTCTTCACATAGAAGTAGAGCGGGCGCGACACCGGGTAATCGCCTTTCGAGATGGTCTCGACCGAGGGCACCACGCCGTTGATGGTGGCCACTTTCAGCTTGTCGGTGTTGTTCTGGTAGAAGGACAGGCCGAACACGCCGATCGCGGTCTTGTTGGCCGCGATGCGGGCCAGGGTTTCGGTATAGTCGCCGTCGATATCGACCGAGGCGCCGTCGGTGCGGACCTCAAGGCATTTCGAGACGGCTTCGTCTTTCTTGGCGTCGTCATCGGTGCCGGTCGAAGCCGCGACGAACAGGTCATAAGCGCCAGTGGCCTTGCAGCCTTCTTCCAGCAGCTCGATGTCGAACACTTCGCGCGTGCCGTGCTTGGTGCCGGGGATGAAGGCGAGGATGTCCTGCGCGGGCAGGGCGGCGTTCACATCCGACCACTTTTTCGCGGCATTGTCAGCCAGCGCGCCATCCTTGGCCACGGTCTTGCCCAGTGCGGCATAGACGTCAGCCGGGGTCAGCGCGAAATCGGGGCCTGCGATGTCGGAGGCAAAGACGATGCCGTCATAGCCGAAGCGCACTTCCATGATCTCGGCCACACCGTTGGTGTTGCAGAGGTCGATGTCGGATTGCTTGATGCGCGAGGAGGAGTTGGCGATGTCGATGGTGGTTTCGCCCACGCCTTCGCACATCTTCTTGCGGCCAGCGCCCGAACCGCCACCCTCGACCACCGGGGTCGGGAAATCGAAGTTTTCGCCAAAGGCCTCGGCCACGATGGTGGCATAGGGCAGCACGGTGGAGGAGCCGGCGACCTGGATATTGTCGCGGGCCATCGCGCCGGTGGTCGCGGCGGCGACCATGGCAATGGCGGAAACGGTGATCTTCATGAGATCGGAAGAGCACACGTCTGAACTCCAGTCACTGACCAATCTCG
>CALKAA010000436.1 GCA_937983495.1 uncultured Gemmobacter sp.
GCAGGCTCCCGCCCCGAGGCCACCGCCGGGCGGCGCGGGTCCAGCACCTTGCTGAAGGTGAATGACAGCGCCGAGCCATGCAGCAGCGAAACCCCCACATGCCCACCGCCCGCCAGCCGGTAATCCAGCCCGAAATTGATCGGCGTGCGGTGATCAAAGCCGATGATCTCGGCCTCGCGCACCATCGCATCCGACGAATATTCCAGCGACAGCCGCAGCCGGTCGCTCGCCTGCCAATCCATCCCGAAAAACAGCGCCGTATCGCCGCGGAAGTAACTGTCCAGCGCCAGCCGCCCGGTCTCGCCGGTGGTCGTGCGAGTGTCGAAGCGGTCAGAGATCAGCGACAGCGGGTTGTCAAAACTGCCATAGCTGCCCAAGCGCCCCCAGCCGATCCCGGCAGAGGCGGTGACGCGCGGCCCGAAATGGCGGCTCGCCACCAGATATTCCGCGCCATAAATCCCGGTGCCGCCGAAATCCTGCAAGCCAAGCGCCAGCGCCGGGCGCCAGCCCTCCGGGTCTTCATCGGCCAGATGGAAGATCACATCGAAACTGCGGTCGTAAAGCGAGATGCCGCCTTCGTCGATGTTGAAATCTTCCAGATAGCCATAGCGGAACACGCCGGTCACGCGCGGCGAGATCTGAAACACCAGATTGCCGCGCCGGATCATGTCGCCTTGCGTCGCCACCGACAGCGCAAACACCCCATCCGGCAGCGCAAAACCCGAGGGCATGGTGATATGGCCCGGCACGCCATAATAGGATAGGCCCGGCACCGTATCAGCCAGCGCGATACAGCCATGTCCGGCAATCAGCGGGGATATCATCAGCGCCGCAGAGATATTGCGAATACATGAATTCAGGTGAGGGCGCGGCATGCGGGTCTCGTCGTCTAGAGGCGGCGGTCCGTATCCGATCCTATCTGTGCGGCTGGAACCCTTCTAAATCCAGCGTATAAATAACAGGCCCTCTGGAGTCTATAACCGAAAAGGACAGTATCCCGGTGGCATAAGCACCGGTGTCAAGGCTGAGGCAGCCCCCCTCGACGCGCGCCCTCGGCACAACATTGTGCCCATGGACAACGAAAAGCCCGTCCTGCCGCGGGACGCGCCCAAAATCCGGATGCCCCCAGAGCATCGACTTTCGGCTTTGAGCCTGCAGCGCCCGGCGAGGCTCAAGCGCGGCATGCACCATCACAACGTTGCCGCTTTGGCAATACAGCGGCCGCGCACGCAGCCACTCGATCATATCTTCGCCCATGCGTTCACGCAGCGTCGCAGCCATTGCACAAATGGCCTCGGGCCCACGCGGAAGGCCTTGAAACCCAAAGCTGAGCAGCGTTTCCTGCCCGCCAAATCGCAACCAGTCTGCGCCATGGCGAAGCGGATCGTCTAACACATCCAAGAGCATGGCCTCATGATTGCCCATCAGGCAAGTCGCAGACGGCAGCTCCATCAGACAGCGCAAAACCCTGGCACTCTCCAAGCCGCGGTCAATCATATCTCCCAACACGATCAACCGATGATCCGCAAACTCCCGCGCCTTCCAAGCCAAGGCGTCCAGCAACAAGGGAAACGCGCCATGCAGGTCCGGTATAACGAACAAAGGCTCATCAGGCTTTGGAACGATCACCTGAGCGCGTTGCGCCCTGCCCCTTGACGAAAAAAAACCAAACACGCTGCCAAACACGCTGGGGGGGGGGGTGACAGATCAGTTGGTCGAAGGCGTGGAACCACCACCTGCTGCCGATGCGACCAGGGCAAGTCCCGCCACGGCGGCACCGCCGGCTCCCAATGCCCCCAAGCCACCAACCGCAGGTATGAAGCCCGCAGCTTTCTCACTGCAAACCACCTTCACAACTTTGCCGCCCGGCGGATCATAATAGGCATCAACCGGCTGCGCCTCACCGCAGGTTTTGCGATCTGTTGCGAGCTGCAAAAGCTGGTCCTTATTCATGTCGGCTGCCATCGCAGATGTTGCAGCAAAAAACATGCTGACACAGAGAAGCGCATACTTCATGAACAAACCTTTCTCAGTCCTGGGCGTCGGTGCAAGGAGAGTACATTCACATGAGAGAGCAACTTTGACAAGTTCTACCAACTGCCCGAGTGAATAGCCTCTGGTTTGCTAGACGCCTTGCTGTTTCTGCTGCTGTTCGAAGGCAATCGGTGGCAGCATGACGTGACAGACTTAGGCCCCGCAAGAGCGGGGCCTAAGTCTTTGATGTGGATCTGTTTTTGTCTGTTTGCTATGCCCACAAGGCGCAACTTGAAGGTGAGGCCGTGTTTGAAACGAAGAGCTACGACGACCCAACTGTTCTGCCGCCAGCTGCTCGCGAACACTGGGTTTTTATGGAAACAAACTCGGCGTCAGCGATCATCAAAGCCGTGTGCCCTCGCGAGTGGACTGACATCGTTGAGGTCCTCTCAACTTACCGACTCGCCCCCAATACTTGGCTCGTGGCTGGCGGGAATCGCGGCGACATTGCGGCGCAGATCGACGGCGAATTTCATAAGCGCGGCTGGAGAGAAACGCGGCTGGACCTCTCCACGCACGGCATTCTTTTCGCTAAAGACGGTACCAAAATTGACGAGCTTCCTCCTATCTATCAGGAGGGATATCTGGTCGACAACTTTAAGAATCGTATAGTTCTCGACGTAGAATGGAACGCGAAGGATGGAAATCTGGACCGCGATCTAGCGGCATACCGGTCATGGTTTGACGCTGGCGTCATAACTGCCGGAGTTATTATTACCAAGGATCGCCTATCCTTGCTGAGTCTGGCCCGCCGTATATGGGCTGATTACCAGGCTACTCTACCAGAGGCTGAACGAGTAAAGAAGCTACCCATCGACCTCAAGACATCGACCGTTACAGCTTTCGACAAAGCGCAGATGCGAGTTCGCAGAGGGGTTATGGGGTCGTGCCCGGTGCTTATAGTCGCTGCAACTGAAGCAACATGGGACGGTCAGCCCTTCACCTGACCTTCACTCTGCTGCTGTGTCGACGCCTGAGTTGTGCGCATAGGTTGGCCAGGACGGCTTGTAGTCTTCATCCGCCTGATTGCCCCACACCGTCCAGCCCTTCCGGCGTCCGCGGCCAAACAGCTCCAGGAACGGACCCCATGAGCAGCTCTCGATAATCCCATACTGTTCATCCGGCTTCCGGCTGTGCTCGCGCTTCCGCATCTTGAGCAGGTCGCCATCTGGCTCAGGCTTTTCCGAGCCTTCCGGAGCCTCAATAAAATTCACTTGCCGCCGTCCTGGCGCAAGCGTCCTGACACCCTTCCCGCGAACGCCAAACAGCAGTATCTCTGTGACGTTCCGGAAATAGAAGCCCACGCCTCTACCGTCCGGTCCCCCATCCTTTCTTGTTTTCTCCCAAACAATGTGGCTCTTATACTCGAAACCCCAAGAGCTTAGGACTTGCAGGCCCTCAGGGAGTAAAGCGTTCGGCACCCACAGATAGCAATGCGCTCGGTCCTCAACGTGCTGCGAGACCGGCAGGGCGCATATCTCGTCAAGCTGCATCGTGGGGTATCTGGCGAGGCGCTTGTGCTCCGGCGCAATCTTGCCGGTGCGATTCTGGAAGCGCCACGGAGGGTCTGCCATCACGGTCGCAAAGCGCTGGCCTTCAAGAAAAGCCGACAGTTCCGCGCTTGCTTTTGCGCCGTCATTCATCCTCGTCTCCATAGTAGAGGTAAGACGGATCAAGATCACAATATCTGGAGAATGTCCAATGTGTTCAAGCAAAAATGCGCTGCCATATCCCCCAAAGCGATAACTTGGCCGCAACCTTTGTCGCGCGGCTGATCGAACATCACGCCTCGACAGCACTGGAGCAGATGCCGGTTCTCCCACTGTGCGACGGCAAGAAATAGGGCGGCCCGGGGGTCGCCCTTTCCGTCAGATGCTCAGCGCCGCCTGCAAGGCCTCGCGGCTCAGGCCTTCCTTGCCCTGCGACAGCGCCACCTCGCCGCGTTTCAGCACATAGAAATGATCGCCCAGCCCATAGGCGAAATCGAAATATTGCTCCACCAGCACGATGGCCATATCGCCCTTCGCCTTCAGATATTCGATCACCCGCCCGATCTGCTGGATGATATTGGGCTGAATGCCCTCGGTCGGCTCATCCAGCAGCAAGACCTTGGGCCGCATGATCATCGCCCGCGCGATCGCCAATTGCTGCTGCTGCCCGCCCGACAGATCGCCGCCGCGCCGATGGCCCATGTCTTTCAGCACCGGGAACAGTTCGTAAATCTCGTCCGGCACCCGATGTTCCGATTTCGGCAGCAGGGAAAACCCGGTGTGCAGGTTCTCGGTCACCGTCAGCAGCGGAAAGATCATCCGCCCCTGCGGCACCACCGCCAAACCCCGCCGTGCCATGGCCTGCGCGGGCAGCACCGGCAGCGCCTCGCCATCCAGCGTGATCCCCCCGCCCGAGCGCGGATGCGTGCCCGCAAGCGCCTTCAGCAGCGAGGTCTTGCCCACGCCATTGGTGCCCATGATACAGGTCACCACACCCGCTTTCGCTTCCAGATCAATGCCATGCAGGATCTGGCTTCCGCCGTAATGCAAGGTCAGCCCTTCGGTTTTCAGCATCTCAGCGCCCCAGATACACTTCAATCACTTGCGGATTCTTGGTGACGTGATCGAGGCTGCCTTCCGCCAGCACCGATCCTTCATGCAGCACGGTGACCTTGCAGTTCAGCCGCCGGATGAACTCCATGTCATGCTCCACCACCACCACGGCGCGGGTTTTCGCCAGCTCCACCAGCAGCGCGGTGGTCTGCTCGCGCTCGATGAAACTCATCCCCGCCGCAGGCTCATCCACCAACAGCAGGCGCGGTTCCTGCGCCAGCAGCATGGCGATCTCCAGCCATTGCTTCTGACCATGGCTCAACTCGCCCGCGCGGCGCGGCAAATGATCGGCCAGCCCCACCTGCGCGGCCAGGGCCTGCACCTTGTCACGATCCGCCGCCGTTTCACGCCAGAACAGCACCCGCCACGGGCTGCGATGCGCCTTGAGCGCCAGCATCAGGTTCTCGGTCACCGTCTGATCTTCAAACACCGTCGGGCGCTGAAACTTGCGCCCGATGCCCGCGCGGGCAATCTGCGCCTCTGACATCGTCAACAGCGAGCGCGGCACCTCGCCAAAGCTCACCCGGCCCTCATCGGGGCGGGTCTTGCCGGTGACGATATCCATGAAGGTGGTCTTGCCCGCCCCATTTGGCCCGATCACCGCCCGCAACTCCGCCGCGCCAATCGCAAAGGACAGGTTGTTGATGGCGCGAAACCCGTCAAAGGTGACAGACACGCCCGAAACTTCCAGAAGCGCGCTCATTGCCCTGCCCCCTTGCGCGGCAGCCGGTCAAACAGCCCGCCGATGCCCTTGGGTGCAAACAACGTCACCAGCACGAAAGACAGGCCCAGCAGCACCGTCCACCAATCCACCCAATGCAGCGTGTAAAAGCCCAGCGGGATCGAGGGGGCCATGCCGCCGGTGAACCAACTTGACAGCAGCGAGACAAAGGCCGCCCCGATCACCGCGCCATAGAGCCGCCCGCGCCCGCCAATCGCCACCCAGACCGCCAGATAGATCGAGGCAATCGGCGCCAGCTCTGCCGGGTTGATGATACCCGCCTGCGGGTAATAGAACGCCCCCGCAATCGCCGCGATCATCGCGGTCAGGGTAAAGACGAACAGCTTGTAGCCCTCCACCGGATAGCCCAGAAAGCGCAGGCGTTGCTCGTCATCACGGATGCCGCGCAAGGCACTGCCGAACTTGCCCGAGGTGACAAAACCCGCCAGCAGATAACCAAGCGCCAGCAGCAGGGCGGAGGCGAGGAAAAACAGGATCGACACGGTCGATTGCGGCCAATCCGCCAACCCCGGCAGGTTCTGCAACCCCGAAAGGCCATTATTGCCGCGCAGCCCACTATCGTTCTGGAACAGATAGAGCGCGAGGGCCAGGGTCATGGCCTGCGTCAGGATCGACAGGTAAACCCCGTTCACCCGCGCCCGGAACGCCAGCCAGCCAAAGATCAGCGCAATCCCTCCCGGCACGATCAGCACCAAAGGCAGTTGCAGCCAGGCGCTATGGGCAAAGCCCCAGATCAGCGGCAGGTCAGACCCGCCAACCACCCCGAAAATCTGGCCGGCAACGCCCTGCGCCACCTCCTCTGCCGTGGCCGGGATCGGCCCCGAGGCCAGGGCCTGCACCACAATCTCCTCGGTGCGGGCATACATCAGCCACATGCCGACCATATAACCGCCAAGGGCGAAAAACGCCATGTGTCCCAAGGACAGAATGCCGGTATAGCCCCAGATCAGATCCATGGCGAGCGCGACAAGGCACAGGCACAGCGTCTTGCCCAGGGTCTTGACGAAAGCCGTGGGGATCAGCCCGATGCCAAACCCCTCGGCCAGCACGGTGACGACCAAAGTGAACAGCGCGAGGATCGCAAGGAACCACAGGACCGAAGGGTTGCGGGCGAGAAAACTGCGGGTCATGTCGAACTCTCCGGCGTCGCAGCGGGGGTTTCACACCCCCGCACCCCCGTGGGATATTTTTGAACAGATGAAAGCA
>CALKAA010000437.1 GCA_937983495.1 uncultured Gemmobacter sp.
GATGGCCTTGGCGGATTGTCTGGAACTTGCGGGCACTTTTGGCCTGCCACCCGATCGCACGCCCATGCTGTTTGCTGGTGGGGCCGGGGCCCTGCTGCATATGGTGGGCAGCGTTGAGGATGATCCGGCATTGGCGCTGGCTGATCTGGAGCGGGCGCAATTGGGTGCCGGGGATATGGTTCTGGTGCTTTCGGCCTCGGGTCGCACGCCCTATGCGCTGGAGGTGGCGCGGGCGGCGCGGGCGCGGGGTGTCACGGTGGCAGGCTTTGCCAATGTGCCGGGCACGCCGCTGCTCGCCCTGGCCGATCTGCCGGTGCTGATCGAGACCGGGCCGGAGGTGATCACCGGCTCCACCCGCATGGGGGCGGCGACGGCGCAGAAAGTGGCGCTGAATATGGTGTCGGTGCTGGTGGGCATCCGGCTGGGCCATGTGCATGACGGCTTCATGGTCAATGTGGTGGCCGACAATGCCAAGTTGATCGACCGCGCTTCGCGCATCGTGGCCTCGGTGGCGGGCGTGTCGCGGGCGGACGCGAATTTGGCGCTGGCCGCGACAGACGGGGCGGTGAAACCTGCCATTCTGGTGGCAGGCGGCATGACCCCTGCGGCGGCAGAGGCCGCGCTGAAGGCTTCGGGCGGGCATCTCTCCGTCGCGATGGATGACAATAATCAACCGGGAGACTGACATGAAATCGACGCTGCGTTTCGCGCTTCTCACCTCGACCCTGCTGGCCGGTGCCGCGCAGGCCGAGGATGTGACGCTGACCATTGAAAGCTGGCGCAATGATGACCTTGCGATCTGGCAGGAAAAGCTGATCCCGGCCTTCGAGGCCGCGCATCCGGGCATCAAGGTGGTGTTCGCCCCCACCGCGCCCGCCGAATACAACGCCGTTCTGAACTCCAAGCTCGACGCCGGTTCGGCGGGCGATCTGGTGACCTGCCGTCCCTTCGACGCCTCGCTGGAGCTGTATAACAAGGGCCAATTGGCCGATCTGAGCGGCTTGGCCGCCATGGCCAATTTCTCGGATGTGGCGAAATCGGCCTGGCAGACCGATGATGGCAAGGCCACCTTCTGTGTGCCGATGGCCTCGGTGATCCACGGCTTCATCTACAATGCCGATGCTTTTGCTGAGCTGGGCATCGAAGTGCCCAAGACCGAGGCCGAGTTCTTTGCCGCGCTGGACAAGATCAAGGCGGACGGCACCTATATTCCGATGGCCATGGGCACCAATGACCAGTGGGAAGCCGCCACGATGGGCTATAACAACATCGGGCCGAACTACTGGAAGGGCGAGGAAGGCCGCAAGGCGCTGATCGCGGGCACGCAGAAGCTGACCGATGAGGCTTGGGTGGCGCCGTTCCGGCAATTGGCCAAGTGGAAGGATTATCTGGGCGACGGGTTCGAGGCGCAAACCTACCCGGACAGCCAGAACCTGTTCACCCTGGGTCGCGCCGCGATCTATCCGGCGGGGTCGTGGGAGATCAGCGGCTTCAACACGCAAGCCACGTTCAAGATGGGGGCCTTTGCGCCGCCGGTCGCGGCGGAAGGTGATACCTGCTATATCAGCGACCATACCGACATCGCCTTGGGAATGAACGCAAAATCGGCACATCCCGAGCAGACCAAGGCGTTTCTGGAATGGGTCGGCTCGCCTGAGTTCGCCACGCTTTACGCCAATGCCCTGCCGGGCTTCTTCAGCCTGAACTCTACCCCGGTGACGATGGAAGACCCGCTCGCCAAG
>CALKAA010000438.1 GCA_937983495.1 uncultured Gemmobacter sp.
GCAACGGAATGGGTCGAAAGTTTCAGCTTTGATCCCAAAACCCGCCAGACGCTCGATCCGAACCCCGCCGATCCGGCGGATTTCAGCGGGCTGTTGTCCTCGGGGCGCGATGATTTCGATTTCTGGCTCAGCCGCGATGACGGCACGCGCAGCCATGTGACGGGCTATGACGCGCTGACCGGCAAGACCATCACCATTGATGGGGTGGAGCTGAAACAGACCGAATACAGCTATACCGAGACCGACCCGGAGGGGAACATTCTGGGGCAGGCGCGCGGCAATGAATATGTGCATCCCGAATGGCGCAATTTCTTTGCCGGCCCGTCCGAGCATTGGGATGGCCAGGCCTGGCTGCCGATGGATGGCAGCCCGCGTCAGTTCATCCTGCCGGGCGAGCCGGGTTTCGGTGCCACCCAGCCGATCTTCGATTGTGGCGCGCTGATGTCTCAAGCCCCCGCCAACCCCTTGTTGCAACAGGTGAAACATGAACACTGAGCCGATGCCTGCCCCGCGTTCAGGCGGCTGCCTCTGCGGGGCGGTGCGCTATGTCGCCGGCGAGTTGCCCGCCCATATGCATGCCTGCCATTGCAGCATGTGCCGCCGCATCACCGGGGCCATGTCGCTCAGCGTGGTGGTGCCCTTCGCCGCGATGCAGATCGAAGGGGCCGAGCATGTCACCACCTATGCCTCGTCCGATTGGGCGGCGCGATCCTTCTGCGCCCGCTGCGGCGCAGGGCTTTGGTATCGGCTGACCCAGCCCGATGCCGCCACCGCCGATTACTTCGTGTCGGTAGGCACGCTGGATGACCCCAACGGCCTGCCGCTGACCCGCGAGATCTATATTGACAGCAAGCCGGATGGCTATGCGCTCGCGGGCACCCATTCACGACTGACCGGGGCCGAATTCTTGGCCTCTCTGCAAGCCAACCCAGAGGAGTGAGCCATGACGATCTATGATGAAGCCTGGGTGAAGGCCGAGGAAACCAAACGCGCCTTTATGCATGAGCATGGGCTCTACAAGGAGGATGACGAGCATTCCTCCTGCGGCGTCGGTCTGGTCGCCTCGATCAGCGGCAAGCCCTCGCGCAAGGTGGTGGAGGCGGGCCTCGATGCGTTGCGCGCCATCTGGCACCGCGGCGCCGTCGATGCCGATGGCAAGACCGGCGATGGCGCGGGCATCCATGTGCAGATCCCGGTGAAGTTCTTCTATGACGTGGTGCGCCGCACCGGGCATGAACCCGATCCGGCCAAGCTGATCGCCGTGGGTCAGGTCTTCCTGCCGCGCACCGATTTCGCCGCGCAGGAACGCTGCCGCACGATCGTGGAAACCGAAGTGCTGCGCATGGGCCATTATATCTATGGCTGGCGCCATGTGCCGGTGGATACCTCGGTGCTGGGCGAAAAGGCCAATGCCACCCGCCCCGAAATCGAACAAATCCTCATCCGCTGCGAAAAAGACGTGGATCAGGAACAGTTCGAGCGTGAACTCTATATCATCCGCCGCCGCATCGAAAAGGCCGTGACGGCGGCTGGCATAGCGGGTTGCTACCTGTGTTCGCTGTCCTGCCGCTCGATCATCTACAAGGGCATGATGCTGGCCGAGCAGGTCAGCGTCTTCTACCCCGATCTGCAAGACGAGCGGTTTGAATCCACCTTCGCCATCTATCACCAGCGCTATTCCACCAACACCTTCCCGCAATGGTGGCTGGCCCAGCCTTTCCGCATGCTCGCCCATAACGGCGAGATCAACACGCTGAAAGGCAACGTGAACTGGATGCGCAGCCATGAGATCCGCATGGCCTCCAGCGCCTTTGGTGACATGGCCGAAGACATCAAGCCGATCATCCCGCCAGATCGGAAGAGCACACGTCTGAACTCCAGTCACTGACCAATCTCGT
>CALKAA010000439.1 GCA_937983495.1 uncultured Gemmobacter sp.
GTGGCCTTCCACCGCGTGATCGAGGGCTTCATGGCCCAGACCGGCGATGTGGAACATGGCAATATGGAAAGCCCGTCCTACAATGCCCGCCGCTCGGGCACGGGTGGCTCCGACCTGCCGGACCTGCCGGCCGAGTTCTCCAAACTGCCGCATGACCGCGGCACGCTGGGTGCCGCCCGCTCACAAAACCCGAATTCGGCCAACAGCCAGTTCTTCATCAATTTCAAGGACAACCATTTCCTGAACCTGCAATACACGGTCTATGGCCGCGTGATCTCGGGCATGGAAGCGGTGGACAAGATCGCCCGGGGCGAGCCGCCGGTGACCCCCGATCGCATGATCAAGGTGCGGGTGGCTGCTGATGTTGCGTAAGCTCTCGCTGGCCGCCTTCGCGCTGATCGCCGCCCCCGCTTTCGCGCAGGAAGATGGCGCTGGCCCCAATATCGTGATCGAGGTCGATGGTCAGGCCAAGGGTCAGATCGTCATTGATCTGGCCGATCACGTCGCGCCCAAGCATGTGGCGCAGATCGTGGCGCTGGCCAAGGAAGGTGCCTATGATGATGTGGTGTTCCACCGCGTGATCGACGGTTTCATGGCGCAGACCGGCGATGTGCAATATGGCAAGGCCGGTGGCTCGGCGCAGGCCGGGATGGGCGGCTCGTCCAAGCCCGATCTGGCCGCCGAATTCTCCAACCTGACCTTTGATCGCGGCGTGGTCGGCATGGCGCGTTCCGCCGATCCGAACTCGGCCAACAGCCAGTTCTTCATCATGTTCGCGCCTGCGCCGCATCTCGATGGGCAATATACCGTCGTCGGCAAGGTGATTTCCGGCATGGATGTGGTTGACGCCATCAAGAAGGGCGAGGGCGGCAATGGCGAAGTGTCGTCGCCCGACCGCATGGCGAAAGTGACCGTGCAGGACTAAGGGCCAAGCCCTTTTTCGACGAAAAAGGGCCGCGTGGGGCAACCGCGCGGCCCTTTGCCTTTCCGGGGCAAGCCCTTTTTCGCAGAAAAAGGGGGCGCGCGCTGCATCTGGCGCGCAATCTTGATTGCCACGATTTTTCACGCTATATTGCGTCAGAACCAGTGTGGAGGGCGCAGCCCATGACCATCGCCACCTTCATCGACGGCCCTGGCTTCTCGCCCAAGCGGATTGCCGAAGGTTTGCTCACCTCGATCGACGATCTGGCCCGTTCGGCGGGGCTTGGCCGCGATGCGCTGTCGCGCCGCGACCGCATCACCGCGCCCCGCACCCAGCGCCGGTTGCGCGAGATGGTCGAAATCCTCAACCGCGTCTCGCCGCGCTTCGGCTCTGACCTCGGCGCCTATGCCTGGTATCGCAGCGAGCCGCTCTCCGGTTTCGGCGGCATGACCGCCATGCACCTTGTCACCCAGGGCCGCGCCGATGCGGTGATGGACTATCTCGACGCCGTGGATGCAGGCATTTTCGCCTGACCGCGCATGCGCTTCACCCCCATGCGCTTTTCTGGCCTGCTCTACCGCGCCATGAACCCGATCTGGTCGCAGCCCTTGTCGGGCGAGGGCGCGCGGCGTTTCGGGGGGCGTTTCAACGCCAAGGGCGTGCCTGCGCTTTACACCGCGATGGACCCGATGACCGCGCTGCGTGAGGCCAGCCAGGTGGGCCAGCCGCTGAACCCCACGCTTCTGGTGTGCTATGAGGCCGACCTTTCGCCGGTCTTTGACGCCACCGACCCGGCGGCGCTGGCAGGGCAGGGTGTCACCCCCGCCGATCTGGCCGCCGAGGACTGGCGCTTGCAGATGGAGCGCGGGATCGCCACCACCCAAGCGCTCGCCAACCGCCTGATGGAACAGGGGTTCTGCGCCATGATCGTGCCGAGTTTCGCCCGCAACGTGGCCCCCGGTGCGCGCAATATGGTGCTGTGGCGCTGGTCTGATCAAAGCCTGTCGGTCATCGACCCCGAAGGACGGCTGGCCGCATATACTGCCAAAACTTAGGCACCCGGATAGGAGATCTGCCCACCGCCCACCAGCGCCATCACCCCGGTCGTCGAGGGGCCGGAGGTCGGCAGCCCCCGCGCCACCCGCACCGCGAGGTAAGCAAAGGCCTGCGCCTCCAGCATGTCGCCATTCAGCCCCACCGCCTCCACCGGCAGCACCTCGCATGGCATCAGCTCTGCCAGATGCGCCATCAGCGTGGCATTCAGCCGCCCGCCCCCCGCCCCCAGTAGGCGCGAGACCGGGCGGGGGAAATG
>CALKAA010000440.1 GCA_937983495.1 uncultured Gemmobacter sp.
GACCACCGAGATCTACACTCTTTCCCTACACGACGCTCTTCCGATCTGCTATTACGCGCAGGTGCAGGCCGATCTTCTGTCACAAGGCTTGCTGCGGACCGATGGCGGGGGCGCGGATACGCCCTTCACCGACACGATGCTGGCCGAGAATTTCATTCGAATCGCGCTGTTCGATGAATATGCCCGCAGCACGGGCGGCCTGGTTGCCCGCGAAACGGCCAGCACGCTGCGCCGCTGGCAGGTGCCTGTGCGGGTAGAGGTCAGCTTTGGTGCCTCGGTTCCACCCGCCAAACAGGCGACGGATCGCGCCCGGATCAGCTCTTACCTGCAACGGCTGCAAGCCATCACCGGGCATCCGATCAGCCTTGTCGCCTCGGGCGGGAATTTCAAGGTGCAGGTCGTGAACGAGGATGAGCGCCGTGCGCTTGGCCCCACCATCGCGCGCAGCCTGCCAGGCCTCAGCCCCGCCGATATTGGCGGGCTGACCAATCTGCCACGCTCGACCTATTGTATCGTCTATGCGCTGTCGCCGGGCAATTCCTCGGCCTATGACGCGGCCTTTGCGGTGATCCGCGCCGAACACCCCGATCTGCTGCGTCTGTCCTGTATCCATGAGGAAATCGCGCAAGGCTTGGGGCTGGCCAATGACAGCCCGCTGGCGCGGCCCTCGATCTTCAATGACGACGAGGAATTCGCCCTGCTGACGCGGCAAGACGAGATGATGCTGCGCATTCTTTACAACCCGCAACTGCGCCCCGGCATGAGCGCCGCCGAGGCCCGCCCCATCGTGCGCGCGCTGGCGGCGCAGATGGCGGGCGGATCATGAGGGCACTGGCCCTGATCGTGGTGCCGGGGGTTTTGGCGCAACCCGTGCAGGCAGAACCGTCGGGCGTGGAAATGTGGATGCAGGCCCAGTCTTCGTTGCCTCTGCGCTTTGAAAGTGTCGGCCCTTACGCAATTCCCAGCGGGGCCATCGTGGCCGTGGACCCGCTCACCTATAGCCCCAGCCCAGAGTGGCCCCAGATTGCCGTGCCCAAGGGTGAAGCCGAGGTCATGGTGGCACTGGATCCGGAAACGGGCCGTGTTTCCAAGGGCTTGATGGTGTTTTCGGATGCAGGCGTGGCCTGCGGCCATGATGAAACCTCGATCCCCGTCGATACCGGACTCGCCGCCCTTCTGGACCTTGGCAGCGCGGCGGCCCTGACCCAAGAGGCCACGACCCTCGGGCCGGACGCCAATCTCTATACCGACTGGTTCGCGGCCCAGATTGACGACAAGCCTGTGGTGCATGACATGGTGCGCCTGCCCTCTGGCCATCGTTTCCCGATGACCTCAACAGGCTGGGGCGACGGCATATATCCGGTGGCAAGCCTCCGGGATGCGCAAGGCACGCTCATTGCAGTCTATGCCGATTTCATGGGGCAGGACGCAGAGGGAACATGGCTGCTGCCCCAGGAATGCGGGGCCTGACACGATCCTTCGCCGAAGGATCGTCATCCGATTTTTCGAAGAAAAATCGTGGCCTTATCGCAGCGCCCCGCTTTGATCCAAGGCAACGGCCAGGCCCAGAACCGCAGCCACGGCCAGCACGGCAAAGGCGATCTTCCAGATACTCCAGGGCCGCTCTCCCTGCACGCGCCCGGTCTGACCATTCACCACGAAACGATAGGTCTTGCCGTTGTATTTATAGGCCGCCATCCAGATCGGCAGCAGAACATGCTTGAAGGTTTCCGCAGAATATTCGGTGTCGATCCGGTGAACCTTCTGCGCATCGCCGCCAATGTCGCGCCGGACATCCTGGTGAATGACCCCGGCCATGACCTCTTGCGCACGGGACCACCCCTCTTCCAGCCCGACGGTATAGCCCTCGGCGGTAAAGCCGGAGAGGTAATCCTCGCGGTAAGGCTGAAGCGCGGCCAGATCCCAGGGGGCCAGCGCATCGGTATAGCGGCGCGGCAGCGAGTTCGAGGCCAGCACCAGCACATCGTCAAAAGCGCGTTTCACCCAACCGCGCGCCTGCGTCCAACGGGTTTTCTGCACCTGACGCTGCTCGGTTCGGCCATCGACGCGCACGGTTTCGGTGACATAGTAATGATCGCCACGCTCGCCCTGATAGCTGGATCGTGTGGCGGCATCAAAGGTCCAATAGGGCACATAAAGCCCGTTCAGCGCGCGGCCCTTGCGGGCATATTCGACCAAGCCATTGGGTGCGAACCACAACCCGCCCAGCCAGGTGACCATGGACTGCCGGGCGGTGCGCTCGTCCAGCGCGAAGGGCAGCACGGCTTGCGGCTTGATCTGGCGGTTGGTGCCAGTGCCGATGACGACCGGCGTGGCGCAGAACGGGCATTGCGTGGCATGGCTGGCCCCCTGAAACTCCACCAGCGCACCGCAGCCGGGACAACGGGTGGTGGGGGCATCCTCCATCGCGGCAGGGGGCAGCGCATCACGCAGGGCGCTGTTGAGGTCATGCTCGTTCAGTGCCCGCAACCGCGCCTCCGGCGCTGCCGGAATATCCTGCTCATGCCCGCAATGGGCGCAGCGCAAGTGAGTCTGCCCTGGCGCGAAGCGCAGGTCAGCGCCGCAGGACTCACAAGGAAAATGCCGCTCTTTCAAAAAGTTGGTCACGGGATGCGCGTCCTGAATTCGGGTCGATGGGCCGGGCGATACGGCCCGCAGGGCACAGCATTACAGCGAAAGGCAGGCTGGAAACAGCCCGCCTTTCAAGGTGTTGGCAGATCAGGCACCCGGTGGCGGCGGCGGCACCATGGCAAACAACCGCGACAGCTCGGTCTCGGCGGCGGGCTTCCAACCCTCCATCCCGGCGGCCCAGACCATGCTGCCACGGGTCAGCGCGCCCGATTGCGCCATCGCGGCCAGATCGGTTTCGGAGAAGGGCCCCTTGGTCGCGCCATTTTCCGCGACGTGCCAGGCCTTAGCAGCAGGC
>CALKAA010000441.1 GCA_937983495.1 uncultured Gemmobacter sp.
TGCCGCCGCCGCGCACCGTCACATCGACGCTTGCCATTCCCGCCTCCATTCCGCAGTTTCGCGCCCGAAAGGGGCCGACCATGACCGAACCCGCAGACCTTGACTGGCGCGATGGGGTGATACCTGTCTCCACCCGCTTTGACGATCCGTATTTCAGCCTGAACGATGGCTTGAGCGAGACGCGCCATGTGTTTCTGGCCGGAAACCGCCTTGAAACGCGGTTGTGCGATGGTTTTCAGGTGGCCGAGCTGGGCTTTGGCACCGGGCTGAACCTGCTGGCCTTGCAGATCCTCTGGGCCGGGATGGGTGCGCCCGGCACGCTGCGCTTCACCAGTTTCGAGGCCTTTCCGATGCAGGCCAGCGATATCGCCCGCGCGCTGGATCACTTCCCGGAGGCCCGCGCGGTGGCCGCCCCGTTCCTCAACCAATGGGCCGCAGGGCAGACCCGGCTGAGCCTGCCGGGGATCGAGGCCGAAATCGTGATCGGCGATGCACGCGAGACGCTGCCCGCATGGAAGGGCCGGGCCGATGCGTGGTTTCTGGATGGGTTCAGCCCTGCCAAGAACCCCGAGCTTTGGGCGGATGATCTGATGGGCGCGGTGGCTGCACATACCGCAGAGAATGGCACGTTTGCGACATATACCGCCGCTGGCGCGGTGCGGCGGGCTTTATCTGCGGCCGGTTTCGCGGTAGAGCGACAGCCGGGTCACGGTCGCAAACGCCATATGAGCGTGGGCCGCCTGCCCTGACAGGAGGCCAGTTTGGCGCGCGCGCAACAGAATACCATGCTGGGCATCGTGCTGATGTCAGCCACCGCCTTGGTCTTTGCCTTGCAGGACGGAATTTCCAGCCATCTGGCGGGCACTTACAACGTCTGGATGGTGGTGATGATCCGCTTCTGGGCCTTTGCACTTTTTGCGCTGGCTTTGGTGGCGCGGCAGCCGGGTGGGCTGCAAACGGCGTTGCGGGCACGGATGCCGTGGGTACAGGTACTGCGTGGGGCGGTGCTGATCCTTGAGGTCTGCATCATGATCCTTGCCTTCGTGCAACTCGGGCTGATCGAAAGCCATGCCGTCTTTGTCTGCTATCCGCTGATCGTGGCGGCGCTTTCCGGTCCGATTCTGGGCGAGACGGTGGGCTGGCGTCGCTGGGCGGCCATCGGGGTCGGATTTGTCGGCGTGATCATCATTCTTGATCCCGGCGCGGGGGTGTTCAGCCTCTGGGCACTTGTGCCGCTGTTTTCGGCCTTCCTGTTTGCCCTTTATGGCCTGCTGACGCGCTATGTGGCGCGGGCGGATGCGGCACTGACCTCGTTCCTCTGGACGGGTTGGGTGGCGGCGTTGCTGATCACCCCTGTAGGATTGTGGTTATGGGAGCCGATGAGCCTGGCTGATTGGGGCTGGATGGCCGTGTTATGCACCACCGCGACGCTGGCGCATTTCATGATGATCAAGGCTTATGAAGTGGCCGAAGCGAGTGACATTCAGCCCTTTGCGCTGCTGCAACTGGTGTTCATTGCCGGGCTTGGGGTCTGGGTGTTCGACGAGGCGCTGCGGCCGAATGTGGTGGTGGGGGCTGCCGTTGTCATGGCGGCGGCGCTGTTCACCCTGTGGCGGGCACGAGTGGCGGCGCGGGGATGAAGTTTGAGCGGGTGACCAAGGCCATTGCCGAGGTCATGCGGCACCGTTTCCGCCTTTGGGGCTGGTGCCGAAAAGCCACCCGGCCAGCGCTTGCCCTTCGGGTGGCGGGCGCTGGCCTCTGTTTGTCTGCTGGCAGCGGTTGGCACCGGGCGTTCCCACATGGGTGGAGAAACGCGCTGCGTTTCCTGACCCGCCCATTCAGCCTTTACACCGCGATATTGTCGATCAGCCGCACGCCACCAATCCAGGCGGCGGCAAGCAGGCGCGCGGGCTGGTCAAGCGTGGTCATCGGTTCCAGAAGGGCGGCGCTGCGCAATTCCAGATAATCTACTTCGGTAAAGCCCGCCTGACGCAGCTCTTCGCAGCCTTGAGACAGCGCGGCGGCCACATCGGCCCCCCCCTTGATGGCGGCGGCGGCGCGGGTCATGGCCTTGTAAAGGCCGGGGGCCTGTGCCCGGCTCAGCGCATCCAGCCGCACATTCCGCGAAGACAGGGCGAGACCGTCAGCCTCGCGGATCGTGTCGCAGCCCACCACTTCGACGGGGATATTCAGATCGGCCACCATGCGCTTCACGACCTGAAGCTGCTGCCAATCCTTTTGCCCGAAATAGGCGCGGTTTGCTTGGGTCATGCCAAACAGCTTGGCCACTACAGTTGCCACGCCTTCAAAATGGCCGGGGCGCAGCGCTCCTTCCAGCGGAGCGGTGACACCCTGGACAGTGACGCCCGTGGCGAAACCGGCGGGGTAAACCTCTTCGGGCGAAGGCGCGAACAGGATGTCCACATCTTCGGCGGCCAGCATCGCAGCATCGGCCTCCTCGGTGCGGGGATATTTCGCCAGATCCTCGGCATTGTTGAACTGGGTCGGGTTCACGAAGATGGTGACGATCACCCGGTCGCAGCCGCGCTTGGCGGCGCGCACAAGGCTCAGATGGCCTTCATGCAGCGCGCCCATGGTCGGCACCACGCCGACCTGACGGCCATCCTGTTTCCAGCCGCGCACGCGCGTGCGCAATTCAGCAACGGTTCTAAGAGTTTGCATCTCAGGTCTTTGGTCCCTTGGCGGGCAATACATCCGCGAAAGCATGTTCCGGCGCGGGGAAGCTGCGGGCGCGCACTTCGGCGGCATAGGCAGAAATCGCCTCATCCGCCGCAAGCCCCAGCTCTCCGAACCGCTTGACGAATTTGGGTCGGAAATCGGTAAATAAACCAAGCATATCATCCACGACAAGCACCTGCCCGTCGCAATCCACCCCGGCACCAATGCCGATGGTGGGAATTGTCAGTGCCTCGGTGATACGCCCGGCCAAACCTTGCGGCACTTTCTCCAGCACGACCGAGAACGCGCCGGCCGCCTCCACCGCGCGGGCATCGGCCATCACCTTTTCGGCCTCGCCATCACGGCCCACCACCTTGTAGCCGCCCAGAGTGTTCACCGCCTGCGGGGTCAGGCCGATATGCGCCATCACAGGCACGCCACGCGCGGTCAGGAAGGCGATGGTCTCGGCCATGTGCTGCCCGCCCTCCAGCTTTACCGCAGGCGCTCCGGTTTCCGCCATCAGGCGGGCCGCGTTGCGATAGGCCTGCGCCGGGCTTTCCTCATAGCTGCCAAAGGGCATGTCGATCACGACCATGGCCTTCTGACAGCCTCGAACAACCGAACGCCCGTGCAGGATCATCATCTCCAGCGTGACACCCAGCGTCGAGGGCAGGCCATGCAGCACCATGCCCAGCGAATCTCCCACCAGAGCGATGTCGCAATGGCGATCCACGAGGCGGGCCATCGGGGTCGTATAGGCGGTCAGCACCACGAGCGGCGTGCCGCCCTTGCGGGCCAGAATATCGGCGGGCAAAACCGGGCGAAGGGCGGTGGAAGCGCTCATGTCTCTCTTGTTCTCCCTAAACCAAGAGGAATGATGGTGCCGCCTGTATAGCCTCCTGACCTGTGCCGCACCAGCGAAAGTTCCACGCTGCATGGCGGCGATGCCGCGTCATGCCCCAAGGTCACGCCAGATCTTGAGGCGCAGGCGCGCCCCCGACTTGACGGCAGGGCAGGCCTGCGCAGGATGAGGCACCTGCAACAGAAAGGATAAACCGTGCCCCTCCTTCAGTCTGTCGACCGCAACGCCGCCGCACCCGAGGTGGCGCGGCCCGATCCTGCAAAGGTGCTGGCGGGCGATCCCGTTCACACCACCTGGAACATCGAGGAACGCGGCGCGCTTTACTGTGGGCTGTGGCACTCGACCCCCGGCAAGTGGAAAGTGTCTTATTCGGAATGGGAATATGTGCATATCCTTGAGGGCGTTTCGATCCTGACCGATGCGGCGGGCCATGCCACTACGTTGCGGGCGGGCGATAGCTGGATCATCCGCCCCGGCTTTGAAGGCACCTGGGAATGTGTGGAAGCCACGCTGAAGGATTACGTCATTCTGACCTGACCCCCTTTCCTTGCCATCCGGCGGCATGGCAAAAGAAAACCGGGCCGCATCCTGGCCCGGTTTTTCGTGAAGGGGTTTGGTCATGCTGCTGCGTTCATTTGTTCTGGGTCTGGGGCTTCTGGCACCGCCGCTGGCTCAGGCGCAGACGACGACGGGCCCTGCAACCATTGCACCAACGGGCGCGGCCCCCTCGCGCATGGTGCGGGCCGAAGCCCCCGAGGCCATAGTGGCCTTGATGCAGGAATTGGGCTACCGGGCCGAGCTGACGACAGACGGGCAGGGCGACCCAAAGATCAAATCCGCTGCCGGGGGCGCGAATTTCAGCATCTATTTCTACGGGTGTTCCGATCATCGGGCGTGTCGCTCCGTGCAGTTCTCGGCAGGGTTCGACACCAAGGATGGGGTCGATCTGCTGCGTGTGAACGACTGGAACCGCCACAACCGCTATGGCCAGGCCTCGCTGGACGCTGAAAACGACCCCTATATCGAGATGGACATCCTGATGCAGGGTGGCCTGTCACGTGAGCTGTTCGAGGCCAACCTGTCGGTCTGGGACAATATGCTGGCCGATTTTCAGCGGCATATCGACTGGTAAGCGGCCTCAGTCAAGGGGGATCACATCCACCGCCTGCGTGCTGTCCTGCCCGCCTGCCGTGCGGATGGCCCCTTTCACGGGTGCCACATCGGCATAGTCGCGCCCCATGGCGACGGTGATGTAATCCTCGCCCGCCCATTGCGCATTGGTCGGGTCATAGTCGACCCAGCCCTGCGCTGTGCCACACCAGACCGCGACCCAGGCGTGCATGGCATCCACGCCTTCCAGCCGGGGCTGGCCCTCGGGTGGGTAGGTGCGCAGAAAGCCCGAGACATAGGCGGCAGGCAGCCCCACGGCACGCAAGCCCGCAATCATGATCTGCGCGAAATCCTGGCAGACGCCGCGCCGCAGGGTGAAGGCTTGCACCGGGGTTGTGGTCACATCGGTCGCCTCGGCATCATAGGTCATCGCCTTGTGCAGGGCGCGGCCGACCGCTTCCACCGCAGCGCATGCGCTATGGTCGGGCCGGATCGCGGCGCGGGTAAAGGCCGTGATGCCGGGATCAGGCGCGATGCGCGGGGAGGCGGCCAGAAAATGCAAGGGGGAAGCCGGCCCGATCCCGCTACCCGGAAGCTCTGCCGCAATGGCGGCCACCGCAGGGGACAGGTCAACCGATGGCGCAGCCATGCGCTCGGCCTCGGCGTGCAAACGCAGGGTGATCCGGTCAATCGGTTCGTGCCAGGCCACCGATGTGGTGGCATTTCCGAAGAAATCGAGACTATCGCGCCGCTCGTCAGGCGGGGGCTCGATGGTCAGCAGTCGGGCGGTTACCCGCTGGTTCGCGCCATCAGAGGGCAAAAGCCGCAGCACAGTGCGCACATGGTCGGATGCCACCTGATAGCGGTAGGCGATGGTCAGGCGGATGTCATAGCGCATCGCCGGTCACCTCAGATACAGGGCCGAGAGCAGGTCGAACACGTCACCCAGCCGGGCGCGCAGATCGGCCAGCCGTTCCGGCACCAGATCCGACGGCCCCCAGACCCGCAGATCGGTGTCGAGTGTGAGCAGCGCGCGCTCCAGCGCCCCCAGTCGCCCGCCCACCCCCGCTTGTGGCAGCTTGCCGACATGATGGCGCATCTGGGCGATCTGATACAGCACGGCGCGCGGGTTCTGTGCATCGGAAAGCAACAGGTCCAGCACCGTTTCGCGCGAGGGGCCAAAGCGATAGCGGCGCTGGTGGGTCATCACGCTGTCACCCACCTCGATGGCGATCTCCAGCGCGCCGGGGGCACTCTCGGGGGCAGTAAAGGTTTGCAGCAGCATCAGCGTGCCATCCGCCCGCTCCTGCGCCCGGCCCAGCGACAGGAAGCGCCAGCCCGCGAAATGATACATGTTCTCGTGCACCAGCCCGGAAAAGCCGCTGATCTTGCGCAAGAGGATCGACATGGCCAGCGCCGCATCGTCGCCGTGATCGACCTTCGCCGCCAGCTTGGCCGCCGTTTTCGCCAGATCGTTCAGCGCAGCCCAGCCATCCGGCGAAAAGCGGTCGCGCACCTTGGC
>CALKAA010000442.1 GCA_937983495.1 uncultured Gemmobacter sp.
AGCACCAGGCAAGCGGAATGAAAGCCTGCGCTCAATGAAGAGCACGGCGAGTTCGCCTTCGGATAGTTCGACAGGGCTGAATTCGGTCGTTTCATCCGCTGCGATGAGGCACCACTTCCCGGCTGGGTTGGGCGGGACAAGTCGAAGGTTCTTGTCATCAAACTTGACGAGAGGGTTGCGCAGCCATGTGAAGCGATTCATTTGTCAATCCCCCAGATTTCACAACCCTCCGGCGTCCTCCACGGGAGTTCTCGCGCAATTGTGGTCGCGCGATGCGGCTCCTTCAGGACCATGGCATGACGGTCGATGATGTGGGAAAGGAGATTGATATTGAGATCGCCGTTCAGAAGGTGCGCGGCGACAGTCGGCAAGCCGCCCAGGCGCTCAGCCACGATGCAGATGGGTAGTGGCAGATCCGGCTCGAGCGCGAATAGCTCAAGCCGATCACGGCTTACACGCGTGGCCCCTCGCCATCTCTGGAGAATCCGGATGTTTTCGAGCAAGGGTTCAACGCGGATCCATCTGTTAGTAATGACGCGATAGTCGAGACCCTGCGCGGCCGACCCGACTGCCCGCGCTTTTAGCACAGCAGCCATCGTCAGCGCTTGGGTGGTGTGCTTTATCTCCACATAGACATCCAGACCGTCGTCGAGCGTCAGCTTGAAGTCAGGTGTCGTCCTTCGCTGCTTGCCCTCGTGCATGTAGGCGATGCGAACAGGCTGAGCCGTGATTTTTGTGACCGATGGGCAGGCCTCGAATCGCGCGACGGCCTCCTCTTCCTGAGTGCTCTCGCAGCGGACGATGGCGCCTGACTTGAATGAAGGCGCCTTGCGGCGCGGCATGGGCTGCGAAGCCCCCTGATGCCTCGCACGATGCGCCGCCTGCGGGTATCTGCGCTCGGCGACTAGCGGTCGCATGAGGCATCCTCCACGATCCAGGCACACAATTCGGGGAATGACATGCCGCAATGTGCCGCCTGCTCCGGCGCAAGCGAAGTCGGCGTCATGCCCGGCTGGGTATTGGTTTCCAGCAGGATCAGCCCCGCCAGCCCCCGGCTTTCATCCCACCGAAAATCGGTGCGACTGAGGCCCCGGCACCCAAGCGCGCGATGCGCCCGCAGCGCATAATCCATGCAAGCGTCTGTAATCTCTTGTGGAATTTCGGCAGGGATCACATGGCTCGACCCACCGACACTGTATTTTGCCGCGTAATCATACCAGCCCGAGGTCACAATATCGGTCACCGCCAGCGGCCGGTCGCCCAGCACGGCACAGGTCAGCTCGCGCCCCGGCGCATAGGTTTCCACCATCACCGTTTCGGGCATCGAGGCCGCCAGCTGCGCCGGACGGTTCGCTCCCTCCGGCACGATATAGACCCCCACCGAGGACCCCTCGTTATAGGGCTTCACCACATAGGGCGGCGGCAGGATGTGGCGGGTGCTCGCCTCCTCGCGGCTGGCCAGCACGCTTTCAACGATCGGCAGCCCGGCGGCGCGATAGGCTTCCTTGCTGCGCTGCTTGTCCATCGCCAGGGCCGAGGCCAGCACGCCGGAATGGGTATAGGGGATGCGCAGCCATTCCAGGATGCCCTGCACGCAGCCATCCTCGCCCCAGCGACCATGCAAGGCATTGAAAACGCAATCAGGTTTGATCTCAAGCAGGCGCGCGACCAGATCGCGGCCCGCATCGACCTCGATCACCTCGTAACCAGCCACCCGCAGGGCATTGGCGCATTCACGCCCCGACGACAAGGAAACCTCACGCTCAGCGGAGGGCCCACCCATCAATACCACGATACGGGAGCCTGCCTTGCCTGACATGCCCGCCATTTACTGCCTCGCCGGGGTCTTTTGCCCCGAATTCTTGTTATTCTGCCGCCGGTTCGCCGACGCGCATGATTTCCCACTCTAGCGTGATCCCGCTGGATTGGAAAACCCTTTTTCGCACTTCCTCGCCCAGATTTTCCAGATCTGCGGCGGTGGCGCCACCGGCATTGATCAGGAAATTGGAGTGCATTTGGGACATTTGCGCGCCACCGAGGCGGGCACCGCGCATGCCGGCATCGTCGATCACCTTCCAGGCCTTGAGGTCGTGGCTGTCATCGGCACGACCTGTAGAGGAATGCCCCACGGGGTTGCGGAAGGTGGAGCCTGCGCTGCGATCCTTGGTGGGTTGCGTGGCATCGCGCTTGGCCAGCTGGTCGGCCATGCGGGCCTCCAGCGCGGCCGGATCCCCCTCGGGCGCGCGGAAGGTGGCGCTGATGACCACGGCCCCTTCGGGCAGATCGGACTGGCGATAGCGCAGATTGAGCGCCGATGCAGGCAGGGTTTCCACCTGCCCCGCCCGGGTGACCACCTGAATTTCTTCCAGAAAATCAGCCACATAATGCCCGTAACACCCGGCATTCATCCGCACCGCACCGCCGATGGAACCGGGGATCGTGCGCAGGAACGTCAGGTCCAGGCCGGCCTCGGCGGCGCGGCGGGCGAGGTGGGAGTCGAGGGTGGCGGCGCCGGCGGTGATGCGGTTGCCGGTGATTTCGATGCTGTTGAAGCCCCGGCCCAGGCGGATCACCACGGCGCGAATGCCGCCATCGCGCACGATGAGGTTGGAGCCGACGCCCATGGGAAAGACCGGGACAGACGCGGGAAGCTCTGCCAAAAATCCTGCCAGATCAGACACATCCGCAGGCTGGAACAGGTAATCCGCAGGCCCGCCGACGCGCAGCCATGTCAGATCGGAGAGGCTCCGGTTCGGGGTGAGCGTGCCGCGGGGGGTGGGAAGCGCATGGGTCATGCCCGCGTTTTGCCAGCCCCGCCGGGCTGAGACAAGGGGGAGAAAGGGTAATGCCGTGTACAGTTTCGGGGGCGGAAGGGGGGCAAAGGGTAATGGGGACGAAATTGATTATTCGTAATCGTGGATTTTTCAAATCCGGGATTCGCGCCAGA
>CALKAA010000443.1 GCA_937983495.1 uncultured Gemmobacter sp.
GGGGGCCAGCCCCCGCACCCCCGGGATATTTTTGAACAGAAAATGAAGGGGGGTGGTGGCTCATGGGGGTTACATGCGGAAGACGCCGAAGCGGGTGGGCTCAACGGGGGCGTTGAGGGCGGCGGAGAGCGACAGGGCGAGGGTGGCCCGTGTCTTGCGCGGGTCGATGATGCCGTCATCCCAGAGCCGGGCCGAGGCGTAGAGCGGGTGGCTTTGACGCTCGAACATCTCGATGGTGGGGCGTTTGAACTCGGCCTCCTCCTCGGGGGACCAGGTGCCGCCTGCGCGCTCGATCCCGTCGCGTTTCACGGTGGCAAGGACGCCCGCCGCCTGTTCGCCGCCCATCACCGAGATGCGGCTGTTGGGCCATGTCCAGAGGAAGCGGGGTTGGTAGGCGCGGCCGGCCATGCCGTAATTGCCGGCGCCGAAGCTGCCGCCCACCAGCATGGTGATCTTGGGCACATTGGTCGAGGCGACGGCGGTGACCATTTTCGCGCCGTGGCGGGCGATGCCTTCGTTTTCGTATTTCCGCCCCACCATGAAGCCGGTGATGTTTTGCAGGAACACCAAGGGGATGTTGCGCTGGCTGCACAGCTCGACAAAATGCGCGCCCTTGATCGCGGCCTCGGAGAACAGCACGCCGTTATTGGCGATGATGCCCACCGGGCAGCCCATCACATGCGCAAAGCCGGTGACGAGGGTTTCGCCGAAGCGGGGTTTGAATTCGTCAAAGCGCGAGCCATCGACCACGCGGGCGATGACCTCGCGGATGTCGTAAGGCGTGCGCAGATCGCCGGGCACCACGCCGAGGATTTCTTCCGGGTCATAGGCCGGGTCTTCGGGCGATTGCCAGTGCACGGTGGCGGGGCGGGTTCGGTTCAGGTGGCTGAGCGCGCGGCGGGCGAGTGCGAGAGCGTGGGCATCATCCTCGGCCAGATAATCCGCGACGCCGGAGAGGCGGGTGTGGACATCGCCGCCGCCAAGGTCTTCGGCGCTGACCACCTCGCCGGTGGCCGCGCGCACCAGGGGCGGCCCGGCCAGGAAGATGGTGCCCTGCTCGCGCACGATGATGGTGACATCGGACATGGCGGGCACATAGGCGCCGCCTGCGGTGCAGGAGCCCATGACCACGGCGATTTGTGGGATGCCCTTGGCCGACATACGGGCCTGATTGTAGAAGATGCGGCCAAAATGGTCGCGGTCGGGGAAAACCTCGTCCTGATTGGGCAGGTTGGCCCCGCCGCTATCGACCAGATAGACGCAAGGCAGCGCGCATTCCTCGGCGATTTCCTGCGCGCGCAGGTGTTTCTTGACGGTCATCGGGTAATAGGTGCCGCCCTTCACGGTGGCATCATTGCAGACCACCATGACCTCTTGCCCCTGCACCCGGCCAATGCCCGCGATGACCCCGGCGCAGGGGGCCGCGCCCTCGTAAAGCCCATGGGCTGCCGTGGCACCGATTTCGAGGAAGGGCGAGCCGGGATCGAGCAGCCCCGCCACCCGGTCGCGTGGGGCGAGTTTGCCGCGCGCGATATGGCGGGCCATGGCCTTTTCGCCCCCGCCTGCGGCGGCAAGGGCGGCGGCTTCGGCCACGGGTTCCAGCATCGCAAGATGCGCCGCGCGATTGACCTTGAAGCTGTCAGAGCCGGTGAGGATGCGGGAGGTGAGTTTCATGGGCGGCGGTCCTTACTGGCCAGACGAGGCAGCGTGCGGGGCAACTTGGGCGGTGCGGGCGTGAACGGGGCACGCTGAGCGGGAATGATGTATTTCACTTTCACGTTTTCGATAGAATTCAAGGCCTTGCGTGCCAGAATGTCGCAGGTCGCGGCGGGGCGTTTTTGACCTGCGTCAAGGTTTGCCCTGCCGATTGCGGGCCATGGTCGCGCCGACACGACAACGGCAATCAACTTGAGAGAAGACCGATGAAGACCCTCGCACTTGCCCTTCTGGCCTCTGTCGCCCTTGGCGCCCCTGCTTTTGCCCAATCGGCGGGCGAGATGACGCTGGGCTTTGGCCTTGGCTTCGTGAACCCGAAATCCGACAATGGCACCGTGGCCGGTGGCGCGACCGAGATCGACAGCAATGCCCGCCCGACCGTCACCTTTGAATATTTCATCCGCGACAATCTGGGCGTGGAGCTGTTGGCCGCCCTGCCCTTCAAGCATGACATCAATGTGGGCGGCTCCAAGGTTGGCGTGACCAAGCATCTGCCCCCCACCCTGTCGCTGAACTATCACTTCCCCACCGGCGGCGCGATCAAGCCTTTCGTGGGCCTGGGCGTGAACTACACCGTGTTCTTTGAGGACCGCTCGCCGCTGGGCGATCTGAAGATCGACAACAGCTGGGGTCTGGCCGCCCATCTGGGCATGGATTACGCGATCAGCGAGAAGGGGGCCGTGCGGATGGACCTGCGCTATATCGACATTGACAGCGATGTGAAGCTGAACGGCGCGAAGGTGGGCCGGGTGGAGGTGGACCCGCTGGTGGCGGGTGTCTCTTATGTGATGAAGTTCTGATCCGGTTTCCGGTCGGAAAGGTGCGGAAGGGTGTGGGGTCTCCCCGCACCCTTTTTCCGTTGCGCCGAGTTCCGTTGCGACGAGGCCGCGCTGGGTCATCCCGGCACGCATCACCCCTGCGCCATCAGCTCGCGGCCGATCAGCATGCGGCGAATCTCCGAGGTGCCCGCGCCGATCTCCATCAGCTTGGCATCGCGGAACAGGCGGCTGACGGTGGAATCGTTCAGGAACCCGGCCCCGCCCAGCGCCTGCACCGCCTGATGCGCCTGCACCATGGCCTGTTCGCTGGCATAGAGCACGCATCCGGCGGCATCGGCGCGGGTGACCTCGCCGCGGTCGCAGGCGCGCGCAGCCTCATAGACATAGGCCCGGGCTGAGTTCAGCGCGACATACATATCGGCCAGTTTCGCCTGCATCAGTTGGAAATTGCCGATCGGCTGGCCGAATTGCTGGCGGGTTTGCGCATAGGGCAGCACCTCGTCCAGACAGGCGGCCATGATGCCGGTGCCGATGCCCGACAGCACGACGCGCTCGTAATCGAGGCCCGACATCAAGACGCGCACGCCCTTGCCCTCGGTGCCCAGCACGTTTTCGAACGGCACTTCGCAATTGTCGAAGATCAGCTCGCCGGTGTTGGAGCCGCGCATGCCCAGCTTGTCGAAATGCGGGCTGGTGGAGAAGCCCTTGAAGCCGCGCTCAACGATGAAGGCGGTGATGCCCTTGGCCCCCGCCTCCGGGTCGGTCTTGGCATAGACGATCAGCGTATCGGCATCGGGGCCATTGGTGATCCAGTATTTGGAGCCGTTGAGGACGTAATAGCCGTTGCGCTTTTCGGCCCGGAGTTTCATCGAGACCACATCCGACCCGGCGCCGGGTTCCGACATGGCGAGCGCGCCGACATGTTCGCCCGAAACGAGGCCGGGCAGGTATTTCGCCTTTTGCTCGGGGCTGCCATTCAGTTTCATCTGGTTGACGCAAAGATTGGAATGGGCGCCGTAAGACAGGCTGATCGAGGCAGAGACGCGGGCGATTTCCTCGGTGGCGATGACATGGGCCAGATAGCCCATCCCGGCCCCGCCATACTCCTCGGACACGGTGATGCCCAGAAGGCCCAGCGCGCCCATCTCGCGCCACAGATCGACGGGGAAGACATTGTCCCGATCCACCTGCGCCGCGATGGGCTTGACCCGCTCTTGCGCCCAGGTGTGAACCATGTCGCGCAGGGCGGCGATATCCTCACCCAGATCGAACCGCATCGGTGAATGGAACATGATCCCCTCCCAAGGAAATGAACACGTGTTCAATTAATCGCCCCAGGTGAGTCGCGTCAAGTGCGATCTGTGCTTGCAGCGGGACCGGCGCGGCCCCAGATTGGAACCAGACAAAGGAGTGTTGACGATGCGCAAGGTTTTGGCCCCCGCCGTGATGGCAGCCCTGATGATGAGCCCGCTCTCGCCTGCTCTGGCCGAGGAAGTGGGGCAAGTGGGCGTGGACTGGGTGGGCAATGACATCATCATCGAGGCCTTCCAGGACCCCAAGGTGCAGGGCGTCACCTGCCATCTGGCCTATTTTGACCGCTCGCTGATTGATCGGTTCAGCAATGGCAACTGGTTCGAAGACCCCAGCTATTCGGCGGTGGATTGCACCCAGACCGGGCCGATCAGCTTAGGCAATATCGACCGGGGCAAGGATGGCGAGGAAGTGTTCAGCGAGGGGCGATCCCTGATCCTGAAATCGCTGAAGGTCACGCGGATCTATGACGAGAAGAACAAGGCGCTGATCTATCTGGGCCATGCAAGCGAATTGACCCAAGGCTCGGGCAAGATGTCGCTTTCCGTGGTGCCGCTGGCGCAGCCGTAAGCGGCGCCGGGGGGCTGTCTGCCCCCCACGGGGCCTGCGGCCCCTCCCCCCGAGGATATTTGGGAACAGATGAAATCAGGTCTTTGCTTTTTCTGTTCAAGAATATCCCGAGCCAATGTGAAAATGTGGTGGCCCTGCCGGTTAAGTCAGGGCCGCTACGGGGGCCCCGCTTCCGACGGGCAAATTACGGCCCTGTGCCGGTCAGCGGCTTCGGTGGCGATCCCCCAAAACAGGTTACAGGCGAAACAGAGAAAATGGCATGGTTTGGGCAATTGAATTCCCGTCTGATTATAACGAGTTTTTCCCTCAGGGTGATTTCAAGGGCTATGATGAGGCAATGGCCGCCCATTATCAGGCGGAGATTCGGCCGAGCAAAATTTCAAGAACCGGATCAGCTTTCATATTTACCAAAGAGGCCCCGCTTGACGGCGATGGCAAACCCTATGAAGTATTTTCCTCCTATGCGCTGGATGTCAGCGAAAAATTCCACGCGCCCATTGGCGAACCTCGCCCGCATCGTGCGCGGCTCCTGCCTGTTCAGCCGCATGAATGGCCGCAGGAATATGTTTATGAAAGGGTCTATAAACGCCGCGCATCTATTGTGCAATTGCCTGATCGCATGTTTGCGGTTGAGGATGATCTGCGCAATTTGATCGAAGCCCTGGAACCTGGCATCCACAGTTTCAACCCCATTCGTATGACATTGCCCAAAGGCGTTGAACACCCGATCCAGCATCACATGATGATTGTCGGCCGTTGGCTGCACAGTTTTCGAATGGATCTCAGCGATGAAAGTTTTTTGCGAAAGAGTATTGAAGGGTCAGCGTCCTTCCGCGCGCCTCCAACGGGAAACGTGGCTCATGTCGCCATGGACTCTGCCGTGATCGGTGATGCCCATATCTGGTGCGAGCGGCGTTTGCGCGGGCTACGATACTACATATCCGATACGCTGCATTCCGAGGCCGCGAAGCTGGGGTTGCGGCTTCCAAAACAGTTCAAACTGATGGCAGTGTGAGGGAATTTCATACCGTAGTCTATACCGTCGCGATGCTGGCGATATGAATTGGACAGGGCCGCAGATACGGTATTCCGTCGCCAGTATCTTTCACCAACCTAATATGACAAGGATAAGGTAATGGTTTGGGCAATTAAATTTCTGTCTGATTTCAACGAGTTTTTCCCACAGGGTGATTTCAAGGGTTATCATGAGGCAATGGCCGCCCATTATCAGGCGGAGATTCGGCCGAGCAAAATTTCAAGAACCGGATCAGCTTTCATATTTACCAAAGAGGCCCCGCTTGACGGCGATGGCAAACCCTATGAAGTATTTTCCTCCTATGCGCTGGATGTCAGCGAAAAATTCCACGCGCCCATTGGCGAACCTCGCCCGCATCGTGCGCGGCTCCTGCCTGTTCAGCCGCATGAATGGCCGCAGGAATATGTTTATGAAAGGGTCTATAAACGCCGCGCATCTATTGTGCAATTGCCTGATCGCATGTTTGCGGTTGAGGATGATCTGCGCAATTTGATCGAAGCCCTGGAACCTGGCATCCACAGTTTCAACCCCATTCGTATGACATTGCCCAAAGGCGTTGAACACCCGATCCAGCATCACATGATGATTGTCGGCCGTTGGCTGCACAGTTTTCGAATGGATCTCAGCGATGAAAGTTTTTTGCGAAAGAGTATTGAAGGGTCAGCGTCCTTCCGCGCGCCTCCAACGGGAAACGTGGCTCATGTCGCCATGGACTCTGCCGTGATCGGTGATGCCCATATCTGGTGCGAGCGGCGTTTGATAGGGCCGTATTTCTACATATCCGATACGCTTCATGACGAGGCGGTGAAGCTGGGCCTGCGGCTTCCGAAACAGTTCAAACTGATGGCAGTGTGAGGGGGCGGTTTCGCGGATGTGCCCCTTGCGATGCAGGAGCCAGCAGGATTTGCGCATAGAGGGACAGGCGAAACCCGCCCTGATTTCATCTGTTCAAAAATATCCCGAGCCAATGTCAAAATGTGGCGGGCTTGCC
>CALKAA010000444.1 GCA_937983495.1 uncultured Gemmobacter sp.
CCCGCAGGGCTGGCGACGGCGGGTCTGGCCGGGTTCTGGCTGGGGTTCGCCCAGCCCGCGGCCCTTGTGGCACCTGTCACCTCGCTGAGCGATACCGTGACAGGAACCGGCGAAGTGGTTGAAATGGTTGATCTTATCCCCAGCCTGGATGGCTGGCTTGCGGAGGGTTGAGGATGGCGGAGACGGAAAAAAGCCAAACGTCACAGCCCGGGCCGAAACCGGCGGGGCGGCGCTGGAAATGGGCGTTTCTGGGCTTGCTGACACTGAACCTGCTGGCCGTGGGGCTGATTGGCGGAGTGATTGCGAAGGGCCCGCCGAAGGGCGAGCGGGCAATCCGGGATCTGGGGTTCGGACTATATGGTGAGGCACTGGATGAGGCGGACCGCAAGGCCTTGAGGAAGGCCTTCATGGAACAGGGGCCGGGGCTGCGGGATTTGCGCAAAGCCATGCGCGCCGATCTGTCCACGGTGCTGGCCGCGCTGCGGGCCGAGCCGTTCAACCCCGCCGCGCTGGATACGGCCTTTGCTGCCCAGAGCGCGCGTCTGGAAGAAAAAATGATGTTGGGTCAAAGGCTTCTGCGGGATCGGCTGGTCGCAATGACCCCCGAACAGCGCCGCGCCTTTGCCGACCGGCTGGAGCGCAGCGCGATCCGGCAGGAGCGCAAAGGTGGCCCGGATGGCGGGCGATATGGGGGACGGCATGACTGAGGGCATGGGGGCATGGGGGCATGGCCGGCGGGGCGGCGCGGCGCTGAAACGGTAACCGGGCATACACTTGCCCCCGCGCCAAAGCACAAAACGGTAATGCGCTATACCGTTTTCGGCCCCAAACCGGCGAAACAGTAACGGGATATACTCTGACACCCGCAGCGCCGAGAAGACCCGACAGGGCGGCCCCTCAAAGCCGCCCCTTTGGCACATCCGGCACCCGGTTCAGGCCGCAGAGGCCCCGAGGATCACCTGATTGCGCCCCCCGGCCTTGGCGATCATCAGCGCGCGGTCGGCGCGGTCGAAAATCTGGGTGACTTCCTCGGGGTGGTCGGTGCCGAAGTCAGAGACCGCCAGCCCGATCGAGACCGTGACCGACAGGCTTTGCCCATCGGGCAGGTGGATGGGGCGTTCCTGCACCAGCGCGCAAAGGCGTTCGGCGGTGCTGCGGGCCTCGGCCAGACCGATATCGGGCAGGGCGACCAGAAACTCCTCGCCACCAATCCGCGCCACCAGATCGGAGGCGCGCAGGTTTTCGGCCAGACGCTGCGCCACCTCCACCAGAACGGCATCGCCCCCGGCATGGCCGAACCGGTCATTCACCGACTTGAAGCGGTCAATGTCGATCACCATGACGGCAAAACAACTCTCCAGCGCTTCGGCACGTTCCGAGATGGCGGCAAGGCGGGGCAGGGCATAGCGGCGGTTGTAAAGGCCAGTCAGCGGGTCGATCACGGCCATGCGCAGGCCGTCCTGCACCGAGGCGCGCAGCCGGTCGCCCAATTGCTTGCGCTGCATCACACCGCGCAGGCGCAGCGTCAACTCGCGCCCGCTGATCTGCGCAGGCAAGGCCAGATTGGCCCCCATGTCATAGGCCATGGCAAGGTCTTCGGCACGGGGCGCAACATGCAGCAGGACAATCCCGGCATGACGTGTGGCCGCCCGCGAGCGCAGTTCGGACATCAACCGCAAGCCGCCCCCCGCGCCGCCCAGATCGGCGTCGATGACAAAGACATCCGGCGTATCACCGGGCATGGCCAGCGCCTCGGACAGGGCCTCGGCCCGCGAGATGACACGGGCCCCGCCCGGTTGCAGCGCAACGGTTTCGCGCCGCCAGCGCAGCGCCAGATCGGGGCGGTCCGAGACGATGACGGTATGGCCCTGCACCTCGAACCCGGCCTGCGCCTCGGCGAGGCCCAGGGTTTGCAGGGTTTCGTCGCGCTGCCCCAGCTCGGCCAGGGCCTCATGCAGGCGCAAGAGGTTGCGCAGCCGGGCCATCAGCACGGCATCCTCGATGGGCTTGATCAGGCAGTCATCCGCCCCGGCCTCCAATGCAGCAAGGCAGAGCGCCGGGTCTGTGGAGGCAGAGATCAGAACGACGGGAATATTGCGGGTCTCAGGCTCTGCCCGCAATTGGCGCAAGACTTCGATCCCCGGCATATCGGGCAGGGTGGCATCCAGCAAAATGAGATCAGGCTGCACCTCGCGCGCCATGCGCAAGCAACCCACACCATCCGAGGCCATCACCGGCTGGTAGCAGGCAGCGGCAAGTTTAACCTTGAAGACGATGCGGTTCGTTGCAACGTCGTCGACAATCAGAATTCGGCCTGCCATGTGACTACATCCGTGGCGCTACTTGCTACTGGCTACGATACAGTTTTAGTGCAAGTGGTTAAAAAAAGATTTCCAATTGTTAAGCGAAATGGCCTTTCT
>CALKAA010000445.1 GCA_937983495.1 uncultured Gemmobacter sp.
CCGCCAGAGCAGCATCCCCTCGCTGCGCCGCAACTCCTCGCCGATCTCGCGATAGCGCGCCGCTTGCCGCGCCTGCCGCGCCAGCGTCGCCAATTGCCCGGCCAGTTGCTCCAGCACGTCATCCACCCGCGCCAGATTGGTTTCCGTGGCGTTCAGCCGCAACTCCGCCTCGTGCCTGCGCTGATAGAGGCCGGAAATCCCCGCCGCTTCCTCCAGAATGCGCCGCCGCGCCTTGGGCTTGGCGTTGATCAGCTCCGAAATCTGCCCCTGCCGCACCAGCGCCGGGGATTGCGAGCCGGTGGAGGCATCGGCAAACAGCATCTGCACATCGCGCGCCCGCACATCCTTGCCATTGGCCTTGTAGGCGGAGCCCGCATCCTTGGTGATCCGCCGCACGATCTCCAACTGATCGGCATCGTTGAAGCCCGAGGGTGCCAGCCGGTCGCTATTGTCGATCACCAGCGCCACTTCGGCGAAATGGCGCGCGCCCCGCGTGGCCGCGCCCGCAAAGATCACATCCTCCATACCGCCGCCGCGCATCGCCGTGGGGCGGTTTTCGCCCATCACCCAACGCAAGGCCTCCAGCAGGTTCGACTTGCCGCAGCCATTCGGCCCCACCACACCCGTCAAACCGTCATGGATCACCAGCTCCGTCGGATCGACGAAGCTCTTGAATCCATTCAGGCGCAGGCGGGTGAACCGCAAGGGAATCTCCGGGCTTTGGGCCGCGCATCGTCGGCCCTCAGCCGCCTTAAGTCAACCAAGCCTGAACAGATGATCCAGCGACAGCCGCCCCGGCCCCCGCGCGATCAGCGCCAGGAAACAGGCGGCCCAAAGCCCATGCGTGGCCCAGGCGTCTGGATAGACGAAGATCTGGATCACCGCCGTCATCCCCAGCAAGGCCAGCGCCGATAGCCGCGTGGCCAGCCCCAGCACCAGCAGGACAGGCAGCGCATGTTCGGCCAGCGTGGCCATCACCGCCGCCCAATCCGAAGGGATCAGCGGCAGCTTGTATTCATGCTCGAACAGGAACCAGGTGCTGTCCTTGATCTGAAAGCCCTCGACCTTGCTGCGCCCCGACAGCCAGAACACCGCCGCAGGGAACACCCGCAGCGCCAGCGCGGGAACATCCCATCCCAAACGGTCCAGCAAGCCGTTCATCCGTGCAAGCATCAGCGTTCTCCCATGTGAAGCCCGACCAGCGCGCCCCTGCGCGCAAGTGTCGTCAAAATCCCGGCAGGCTCATGGCCCGGCTCTGCCGCCTGCCCCTCTGCCGCTGCCTGCAACAGCGTCTCGCCCCGGTGCAGACCCGCGACGAAAGCCAGATCGCCCGGCCCGATCTCCTGCACCGGCACCTCGTCACGCCGGTCGCGCAAGATCAACGCCGCCTCGGGCTTGTTCCCCGGCAAGGGCGCAGGCGTCGCGCCGGGCTGGTTCATCGCCCAGGCCGTCACCACCGCCCAGCGCGAAGCCAGAACCGTCACCGAAGGATGCAGAACCAGCCGCGCCGCACCCGCATCTGACGCCGCCTGCATCAATGCCTCGGGCGGCAAGCAGGGCATGTCCGCCGCGTGATAGGCCGCCCCCCGCGCCAGTTCCAGCCGTGCCACATCACCCAGCCAGGGCAGAGCCGCCAATGGCGGGAATCCGTCCAGAAACGCCGGAAAATCCTTGCCCCATTCCAGCAGCAGCGGGCTTTGCGGTAAACTTTGCTTCAGAAAGATCGGGGCCATGGCGGCAAAGAATTCCGCCCCCACCACACGCTCCACCACAGGGAAACGCGCAGCAAGCGCCCGGCTCAGCGAATGCGCCACATTGTTGCGATAGACATCAAACCGTCGCGTCACCTCCTCTGCTGTACAGGGGATTACCCTTGGATCAGTCTGCGCAGGGGAAAGTGTATATTCCGTTACCGTTTCAGGGCTTTGTGGCGGGCGAAGCGTACAGGCCCTTACACCGTCCGGCAGCGCCCCGCCCATCAGCGCGGCCTGAAATTGCGTCAGAAACTCAGCATGTGGCATGGGCTGGCTCCGGCACCCTTTGAGGCGCATTCAACACCGCCCGTGCCCGCTCGGCCTCGGCCATAAGTGTTTGAAATTCTGGCACATCATTGTCCCACTCGATCAAAGTGGGCAGGGCACCGCAGCGCGCGATGACCTCGGCATAGAGCGTCCAGACCGGGTCTGCGACCGGGCTGCCATGGGCGTCTATCAGGATCGTGCCTTCCGGCAACTCCTCGGCATCATGCCCGCCCAAATGAATCTCACCCACATTTTTCATATTGAAATCAGCAAGATAGCGCCGCGGGTCCGTCGCGTGATTGTGGCAACTCACAAAGACGTTGTTCACGTCCAGCAAAAGACCACACCCCGTTATCTGGCTGATTTCATTCAAAAATTCGACTTCCGGGATCACCGATTGCGCGAACAGCACATAAGTTGACGGGTTCTCCAGCAACATTCGCCGCCCCAGTGCCTCCTGCACCTGATCCACATGGTCGCACACCAGCCGCAAGGTCTCGGGCGTATAGGGTAAGGGCAAGAGATCATTGAGAAAAATTCCGTGGCTCGACCAGGCCAGATGCTCGGAAAAGCTGTCGGGCTGGTAGCGATCCATCAAAACCTTCAACCGCGCCAGATGCGCCTTGTCGAGGGAAGCCCCGCCGATCGAAAGGCCAACCCCATGAATAGAAAGGGGGAAATCGGCGCGCAGGCTTTCCAGCATCCGATGCGGCGGCCCGCCCGCGCCCATGTAATTCTCGGCATGCACTTCGATGAACCCAAGGTCCGGGCGCATGGCGCGGATCGCGGCGAAATGCTCGGGCTTGAAGCCGATCCCGGGGGCAGCAGGCAGGGGCATGGCGGCCAACCTCTTGCAGATAAAAGGAAAAGCCGGGGCACCTGCGCACCCCGGCTGTGCAGATCACATGGCGATCGGTTCCAGCGAGCCCTTGCCATTCGGGGTTTCCATGGTCACACAAGTGCCTGCCGGAACCAGTTTCCAGGCATTGCCCTGATAATCCTTGGTCGAGGTGCCCGCGCAGGTCGTGCCCGGCCCTGCGGCGCAGTCGTTCTGACCAGCCAGCGCCACACCATAGCACTTCTCCATCTCACCCTCGGCCGAAGCCGCACCAGCAGCCAGCGTCAGCGCGCAGGCCAGAGAAGCATTCAAAATCAAAGCCTTGCTCATCACGGACATGGGGTTCTCCATCTGAAACAGGGCACGCCAACCGCACCCTTGCCATTCCATTCGCACAGACACGAAACGGCGTTACGCCAGTTTCGACAAAAATTTGTCACCATTGCCGATGCAGATTTTCGACGAAAATCTGCGCGCGCCCTGTAACAGTGGCGCATCCAGTTCCGAATGGCCTGACAAGATGAGTGTGACCGAACAGACCCTGGCTGAGTTGTTGCGCGCCGCAAATGCGGGCGACGGGCAGGCCTATACGCGCTTCCTGCTGGCTGTGACGCCGGTTCTGCGCACCGTCGTACGCGGCCGCGGGCGGGTGCTGGATCGCGCCGCGCAAGAAGATGTTGTGCAAGACGTGCTGCTTGCCATCCATATGAAGCGTCACACCTGGCGCAGTGATGCCCCGTTGAAGCCCTGGCTTTATGCGGTGGCGCGCTACAAGGTGGCCGATGCCTTTCGCCGTCTCGGGGCCGGACGGCTGCATCTGCCACTGGAGGATTTTACCGATGCGCTGGAAAGCGCCCCTGCGCCCGAGCCCTTGGCGGCACGAGATACCGATCGCCTCCTGGGGCAGCTCGATCCGCGCAGCGCCACCATCGTGCGCGCGGCGCATCTGGAAGGCGAAGAGACCGCCGCGATCGGCGCGCGGCTGTCAATGAGCGAAGGTGCCGTGCGGGTGGCCCTGCACCGCGCCATGAAACGGCTGGCCGTGCTGGCCGGAGGGAAAGCAAGATGAAAACCACGTTGGAAACCAAGGACTTGATTGACAGCCTGGCTGCGCGTGCCCAGGTTGCAACCGCCCCGGCCGCTCTACCGATCCTGTTGCGCAGCCTTGCAGCAGGCTTGCCCGCGCTGGTGTTGCTCTTGGCGGCGCTTGGCTTTCGTCCTGACCTTTTGGAGGCCATCACCGCGCCGCATCTGTGGCACAAGTTCCTGCTGCCCCCGGCCATCGCGGCCTGCGCCGCCCTTGCTGCCCTGCGCCTGATGCGGCCCGAGGGGCGGCTGGGCTGGCTGCTGCCTCTGCTGATCCTGCTGCTGGCGGCGGGCATTCTGCCCGGCCTCTGGCGTCTTGCCCATCTGCCAGCCGGGGCCGTGCTGCCCGCAGCAATGGGTCAAACTGCACCGCAATGCCTTGTTTTTCTTGTCGGATTGGCTGCCATTCCGATTGTGACC
>CALKAA010000446.1 GCA_937983495.1 uncultured Gemmobacter sp.
TCGCGCAACGATGGTTGCGCGCCCCTCCTTGCGGCAGCCTGCGCTCCAACCCACTTGCCGCCCGCCCACTCCCCTTGCTACTCTCGCCTCCACAACCTGAAACGGACCCCATGCTGATCGGCATCCTGCAAACCGGCGAAGCCCCCGCCAATCTCGCCCCGACCTCGGGCGATTACCCTGATATGTTCCAGCGCCTTCTGGCGGATCAGGGCCTCAGCTTCCGCACCTACCGCGTGCTGGACAGCCAGTTTCCCGCCAGCGTCACCGAATGCGACGGCTGGCTGCTCACCGGCTCGCGCTTCGGGGCCTATGAGGATCACGCCTTCATCCCGCCGCTGGAGCAATTCATCCGCGACGCCTACACCGCCGCCGTGCCCATGGTCGGCATCTGCTTTGGCCATCAGATCATCGCCCAGGCCCTTGGCGGCAAGGTCGAGAAATTCAGCAAGGGCTGGTCGGTCGGCCCCACAGACTACGATTTCAACGGCGAGACCCTGCGCCTGAATGCCTGGCATCAGGATCAGGTCACCCGCCGCCCCGAAGGCGCCACCGTCGCCGCCTGCAACGACTTCTGCGAGAACGCGGCGCTGGTCTATGGCGACCGCATCTTCACCGTGCAGGCTCATCCCGAGTTTCACACCGATTTCGTCGATGGGCTCATGGCCACCCGCGGCAAGGGCGTGGTGCCCGATGCGCTGATGGAGGCCGCGCGCGCGCGCCTCGATCAACCCGTTGACGCCCCGATCCTCGCCCGCCGCATCGCCGATTTCTTCAAGGCCCCCCGTTCCTAACGCACTCCACTCCTAAACGCTCCCCATCAGGCCCCTGACGCCAAACCGAAAGAGCATCCCATGTCCGACTGGACAAGCAAACTGCCCCCGGCAGCCCTCCATTACATCGCGGATCGCCGCATCGACGAAGTGGAATGCATCATCGGCGACATTGCCGGTGTGGCGCGCGGCAAGGCCATGCCCGCCGCGAAATTCGCGCATCAAACCAATTACTTCCTGCCCAATTCCATCTTCCTGCAAACCATCACCGGCGATTGGGCCGACAACCCGTTCGATGCCTTCACCGAACCGGATATGATCCTGGAGCCCGACTGGTCCACCGCCACCGCCGCCCCCTGGACCGCCGACATCACCCTTCAGGTGATCCATGACGCCAAGGATCAGGCGGGCAATCTGGTCAGCTTCAGCCCCCGCAACGTGCTGCGCCGCATCGTGGCGCTTTACGCCGCGCAAGGCTGGCGCCCCGTGGTGGCACCCGAGATGGAGTTCTTCCTCACCGCCCGCAACCTCGACCCCAACCAGCCGGTCATCCCGCCCATGGGCCGCTCGGGCCGCCGCGCCGCCGGAAAACAGGCCTATAGCCTGTCGGCCATCGACGAATATGGCAAGGTCATTGACGACATCTATGATTTCGCCGAGGCGCAAGGCCTTGAAATCGACGGCATCCTGCAAGAGGGCGGCGCAGGCCAGATTGAACTCAACCTCGCCCATGGCGACCCGGTGCGCTTGGCCGATGACGTGTTCTTCTTCAAGCGCCTGATCCGCGAGGCCGCACTCCGCCATGATTGCTTCGCCACCTTCATGGCCAAACCCATCGCGGGCGAGCCGGGTTCGGCCATGCACATTCACACCTCGGTCGTGGATGTGAAAACCGGCAAGAACATCTTCTCCGGTGCCGATGGCAGCGAGACCGAGGCCTTTGGCCATTTCATCGGCGGCTTGCAGAAACACCTCGGCGCCGGTGTCGCGCTGTTCGCGCCTTATGTGAACAGCTACCGCCGCTACGTCCCCGATTTCGCCGCGCCCATCAACCTCGAATGGGGCCGCGACAACCGCACCACCGGCCTGCGCGTGCCGATCTCCGGCCCCGCCGCACGCCGCATCGAGAACCGCCTGCCCGGCATGGATTGCAACCCCTATCTCGGCATCGCGGCCACGCTGGCTTGCGGCTATCTCGGCCTCATCAACAAGGTGGCCCCGCGCCCCGAATTTCAGGGCAACGCCTATATCGACAGCGACGAGATCCCCACCACGCTGGGCGAGGCGCTCGACCTCTTGGAGGAAGACGCCGCCCTGACCGAGATCATGGGCGCCGATTTCTGCAAGGTCTATGACAGCGTGAAACGCAACGAATACAAAGAGTTCCAGCAGGTCATCAGCCCGTGGGAGCGTGAACACCTTCTGCTGAACGTGTGACGCCATGAACCTTTTGTTCGCCAATGACCGGCCGGGCGAATACCCGGCGAGCTTCTACGCGGCCACACGCGCCCCCTTCGCCGCCTGCGCGCCCCTGCGCGGCCAAACCCGCGCCGATGTCTGCATCATCGGCGCAGGCTATACCGGCCTCTCCGCCGCGCTGCATCTGGCACAAGCCGGCCTCAAGGTCACCGTGCTGGAAGCGCACCGCGTCGGTTTTGGCGCCTCGGGCCGCAATGGCGGGCAGGTGGGCAGCGGCCAGCGCCTCGACCAGATCGAAATGGAACGCATCGCAGGCCGCGAAAACGCCCGCCGCTACTGGCAATTGGCCGAGGATGCCAAGGCGCTGGTGAAATCGCTCATCACCACCCATGCCATGCCGGTCACCTTCCACCCCGGCGTCGCCCATGCCTGCTGGCATGACCGCGAGGTCCGCGACACCCATGCTTATGCCGAGAAACTCCAGCGCGATTACGGCTATGACCAGATCGAGCCGCTGGATCGGCTCGGGGTGCAAACCCTCATCGGATCAAAGGCTTACAAGGGCGGCGAGATCGACCACGGCGCGGGCCACCTGCACCCGCTCAATTTCGCCATCGGGCTGGCGCAGGCCGCGCAAGCTGCGGGCGTCACCATCCATGAAATGAGCCTCGTGCATCGCATCGACCACGGGCCCCGCGTCACCGTCGCCACCAACCATGGCCGGGTCGAGGCCGATCATGTGATCTTCGCCTGCAACGGATACCTTGGCAATCTGGCTCCACAGGTCGCCGCCCGCGTCATGCCGATCAACAATTTCATCGTGGCGACCGAGCCTCTGGCAGATCCCGCCGCGATCCTGTCGCGCCCCGTCGCCGTGGCCGATACGAAATTCGTGGTGAATTACTGGCGCCTGTCCGAAGATAACCGCCTCTTGTTCGGCGGCGGCGAAAGCTATGGCTGGACATTCCCCGACATCGTGAAAACCGTGTCGAAACCGATGCTTGAGGTCTATCCCCAGCTGCGCGATGTGAAGATCGACCACGCCTGGGGCGGCACGCTGGCCATCACCATGACCCGCCTGCCCTGCTTTGCGCGGCTGGCCCCCAATGTGCTGTCGGCCTCGGGCTATTCCGGCCATGGGGTTGCCATGGCGACGCTGGCGGGCAAGCTGATGGCCGAAGCGGTGCAGGGTCAGGCGGCCGGCTTTGACCTGATGGCCGCCCTGCCCACGCCCCGCTTCCCCGGCGGTGTGGCCCTGCGCTGGCCGCTTCTGGTGCTGGCAATGACCTGGTATTCGCTGCGCGACCGTCTGGGCCGTTGAGACCCCGATTTTTCGCAGAAAAATCGCGCCCCCCCGGCAGGCGGATTTTCTCCGGCAAGCGGGTTTGTCAGAAACTTGTTGCTGGAAAAAGCAGCAGGTCAGGATTACAGCTTTCCTGAACAACATATTCAGGAAAGCTGACAATGGCTGCCGATGGCGCTGCGCTCGCCCCCAATGTCTATGACGCCGAACCGATCCCCGAGGCCGCACGGGCCGAGATCGACCGCCTGCTCGCCTCCGGCGATCTGTTCCGCTACACCGCGCCCGAAGGTGCGCCGGTCGCGCTGCTGGAGGCCGAATTTGCCGAACTTCTGGGCAGCCGCTATGCGCTGGCCGTCTCCTCCTGCTCGGCGGCCCTGTTCCTGTCGCTGAAAGCGCTGGACCTGCCGCGCGGCGCGCGCGTGCTGATCCCCGCCTTCACCTTTGCCGCCGTGCCTTCCGCCGTGGTCCATGCCGATTGCGAACCCGTTCTGGTCGAGGTCGGCCCGAATTACCGTGTCGATATGGCCGATTTCGCCGCCAAACTGCCCGGCGCGGCCTGTGTTCTCATCAGCCATATGCGCGGCCATACCTCCGATATGGACGCCATCATGGCGCTGTGCGATGCCGCAGGCGTGCCGGTGGTGGAAGATGCCGCCCATAGCCTTGGCACGGTCTGGGCCGGGCGCAACATCGGCACCATCGGCAAGATCGGCTGTTTCAGCTTCCAGTCTTACAAGATGATCAATGCGGGCGAAGGCGGCATTCTGGTGACCGACGACCCCGAGCTGGCGGCCCGCGCCGTCATCATGTCGGGCGCTTACGAGCAGAACTGGAAGAAACATCCGGGCCTGCAAAACAGCTATATGTTGTGGCAAAACAAGCTACCGCTTTACAATATGCGGATGCAGAACCTCTCTGCCGCCGTGATCCGCCCGCAACTGCCGGAACTCGCGCGCCGGGTGGAACAGGGCCGTTTCAACCACGACCACGTCGCCGATCAGTTGAACGCCTGCACGCATTTCGACGTGCCGCCGCCGCTGCCGCCGGAATCGCGCGCGCCCGATTCCATCCAGTTCAATCTGGTGGGATTTGAGACCGATGCCGAGGCCCGCGCCTTCCAGTCGGAGGCCAAGAAACGCGGCGTTTCGGTGCAGGTTTTCGGTCTGTCGGAAGACAACGCCCGCGCCTTCTGGAACTGGCAATTCCTGGGCGATCAACCTGATCTGCCGCAAACCCGCGCCATGCTGATGCGGGCCTGCGATGTGCGCCTGCCAACGCGCCTGACCCGCGACGAGCTGGATTTCATCGCCGAAGCCCTGATCGCCGCCGCCAATCAGGTGCAAGCCGCCTGAGTTTCGGGGCAGCCTCAGGCTGCCCCTCAAGCCCCCATCAGGGCAGCCTCAGGCTGCCCTCCAGCCAAGGCCAATCCGCCAGCATCGGCGCCACCACCTGCGCCGCGATCAACTCGCGCAACCGCCCGGCCACCATGGCCGGGATGCCCTGCAACTGCCCGGCGCGTGCGCTCAGGGTGATGCGCCGCTCCAGCGCGCCAAAGGGCAAGGGCTGCACCGCCACCGCGCCGCGAAACCGCGCCACATGATGCAGCGCCAGTGGCGTCAGGATCGACCAGCCCTGCCCCGCCGCCACCATCGCCAGAATGGCATGGTAACTGTCCAGCTCGAACCGGCTGCTCAGCCCCGCATTCTGCGCCGCCAGATGCGCCGCGATCTGCCGCCCCATCACATGCCGCGCCGAATAGCGGATGAAGGGCAGGCGCGCGATGTCTCCCCCCTGCGGCAACACCGCGACAAAGGGATCGGTCAGCAGCGCATGCACTTCCAGCCCCTCCTCGGTGGGCTGCATCACCCCCAGATCCGCCGCCACCACCAGATCCAGCGCCCGCGCCTCCAACTGATCCCGCAGCCGATGGCTCGGCCCGGTTTCGAGCAGAAAGCGGCAGGTCCGCAAATCCTCGGCCAAGCCGGTCAGCAGATGCGGCGTCACATCGGCGTCCAGATCCTCGATCACCCCCAGCCGCAATTGCGTGAGGCCCGCCAGATCGGCCATGGCGAGTTCCGCCTGCGCGGCCTCGGCCGCATTCACGATGGTCTGAGCATGGCGCCGCAAGATCACCCCGGCGGGGGTCAGTGCCACCGGACGGCTGCCGCGATCCACCAGCACCGAGCCCAGCACCGCCTCCAGCCCGGCAAGCTGCTGGCTCACCGCCGCATTGCTGGCACAGATCGGAAGAGCACACGTCTGAACTCCAGTCACT
>CALKAA010000447.1 GCA_937983495.1 uncultured Gemmobacter sp.
CAGAAAGCCCTTTTCAATCAGGTGGGAATGTATCGGAACCTGCCGCGCTTCGCTGGTCTTGGTGCTGCCCGCTTCCGGTGTAATGTGCAGGAACACAATTCCCCCTTCCTCGCCAATATCTCCGGTACGCAGTTGCATGATTTCCACCACCCGCGCCCCGGTATAGGCCAGCAACCAAGGCCCCCATTGGGTTGCCCTGATCCGCTGGGCTTGCCAGTTGGTTCCCTTAGGTGGTGCGTTGCCTGCTGCTGTCAGAATTGCCAGCGCCTCGCTATCGGTAAAGCCTTTGCCCCTCAGGGCTGGCTGTTTGGTCTTCTTCCACTGAATGCCTTCTGAGGGGTCGGTGTCGATCAGGAAACGCCCTTTGGCATGGCTGAGGATCGCCTTGAGGGCGGCTAGGTACTTGTCTGCGATTGTCTTGGCTGAGAGTTCTTGCCTGTCCCGCAAGTGTTCTAACCATTCGACAATCCCCCTCTGATCGAGGCTGCCAAGGCTATCGCTCTTTCTAAACGCGATCAGGCTTTCCAGTTTGCCCCGAAAATCGGTGACTGTCCTAGCCGATTTGCCCTCTGCCTCATGGCTATCTTGCCAAGCCTTGAAAAGGTCACGCAATCCTGCCCTGACTGGGGGTGCGCTGATCGCTGCTTTAGGCCCCTTCGCTGCGCTGGGCTGCATTGGGGGGAAGCGATCCGCCTGTGGGTCGGGTCTCCAATCGCCTTCGGCCCTACGCTGCTGCAATCGGTGAAACTGACAATATGCGCCGTGCAGGGCATCAAGGGTTTCTATACGCTCCTCGGGTCGCCAGATGCTCAGGCCTTGCTGTGCCAAGAGGTTGTCTAGGCTTGCCCCGTGCATTGTTTCCAAGCCCTGAGGGGTTTCGCCAAGGTCTTTCATTGCCCCCAAGGCATCATACCAGCCTTCGGCCCTGCCGGGGTTGTCCCCCTGTTGCTCGCACAGGTCGCGGTAATACATCCCTGCGAATGCGTCACGCTCACGCGAGGAAATACTTGGTTCACCTGCCATTCCCGCCCTAAGACTGTCCCAGATGCGCTGGGCCTGCGCTGCCGCTTCGGGGTATCGGGCTTTGGCCTCTTTCGGTTCTCGGGTTCCGAGACTGAACTTGAGGGCTTCCCCAAGGGTTACTTCATGCCGTTCCCCGGTAAGCATAACTGCCACCCTTCGCCCTTTGGCAAAGTGAGCCACATCCTGCGGAACGCGCTGGCGGAAGTAGTAAATGCCCGTAGTCGGGTTCTGCCAAGGCTGTGCCATCCGAATACCCATGTGTACCGCCCTTGTGTACATGAAGGGCGGCCCTAAGGCATTGATTGCCTGATATTACTTGGAAAACAAGGGGTTGAAATGGTGCTGCAAGAGAGGATTGAACTCTCGACCTCTCCCTTACCAAGGGAGTGCTCTACCACTGAGCTACTGCAGCACTTTCGCCGTTGGGCGGGGCCTTTCGGCCAGTGCGTCGGCTTGTTATTGCCGGGCGTGGCGGGGATTTAGACGTATTCGCCGACGGGTGCAAGCGCAATCTGGACCCTTTTTTACTCCTAGGCTAACAGAGGGGCATGACAGATGATGCAATGCCTCCGAAAACTGCCGTTTCGCCCAAGGATGCAAGGCCCGACAGGGCTACGCTCAAGGCCGGGAAAACGCGTGAAGATCGGCTGAAGGCGGCGCTCAAGGCCAATATGGCGCGTCGCAAGGCGCAGGCGCGGGCGCGATCTGCGCCTGACAACAACGAGAAAGAGTGAGGCGGGACAATGGATTCGATTCTGGTCAAGGGCGGCGGCGAGCTGAACGGGGTGATTCCGATCGCGGGGGCGAAGAATGCCTGCCTGACGCTGATGCCCGCCACGCTGCTGACCGAGGAGCCGCTGACGCTGACCAATGCGCCGCGCCTGTCGGATATTCGCACCATGACGCAACTGCTGGGCTCGCTGGGGGCCGAGGTCTCCAGCCTGCAAGGCGGCAAGGTGCTGGCCATGTCCTCGCATGATATCCACAATCACACCGCCGATTATGACATCGTGCGCAAGATGCGGGCCTCGATCCTCGTGCTGGGGCCGATGCTGGCGCGCGATGGTCATGCCATTGTCTCGCTGCCCGGCGGCTGCGCGATTGGCGCGCGCCCGGTGGACCTGCACCTCAAGGTGTTCGAGGCGATGGGGGCCGATCTGGACCTGCGCGACGGCTATGTGCATGCACGCGCCCCCGGCGGTCGGCTGAAAGGCGCTGTGGTGGAGTTCCCGTTTGTCTCGGTTGGGGCCACGGAAAACGCCCTGCTGGCGGCGAGCCTCGCCAAGGGCACCACGGTGTTGAAGAACGCCGCGCGTGAGCCGGAAATCGTCGATCTGGTGCAATGCCTGCGCCGGATGGGCGCGCAGATCGAGGGCGAGGGCAGCAGCACCATCACCATTCAGGGCGTCGATCGTCTGGGCGGTGCGACGCATCCGGTGGTCACTGACCGGATCGAACTGGGCACCTATATGCTGGCCCCGGCGATCTGCGGCGGCGAAGTGGAGTGTCTGGGCGGGCGCATGGATCTGGTCGGGGCCTTTGCCGAAAAGCTGGATGAGGCCGGGGTCTCGGTGACCGAGACCGAGCGCGGGCTGAAGGTCAGCCGCAAGAATGGCCGGGTGTCGGCGGTCAATGTGACGACCGAACCTTTCCCCGGCTTCCCCACCGATCTGCAAGCGCAGATGATGGCGCTGCTCTGCACCGCCAAGGGCACCAGCGTTCTGGAGGAGAAAATCTTCGAGAACCGCTTCATGCATGCGCCCGAGTTGATCCGCATGGGGGCGCGGATCGACGTGCATGGCGGCACCGCCACGGTGCATGGCGTGGAAAAACTGCGCGGCGCACCGGTGATGGCCACCGATCTGCGGGCCTCCGTCTCGCTGATCCTCGCCGGTCTGGCGGCCGAGGGCGAAACCGTGGTCAGCCGGGTCTATCATCTGGATCGCGGTTATGAACATGTCGAGGACAAGCTGGGCGCTTGCGGGGCCAAGATCGAGCGGATCAAGGGCCAATGACCGACGCACGCTTCGAGGATGGCGGCGAGGGGCCGCTTTGGCTGGGCGCACAGGGCGAGGAGGATCTGAAGGTCCTCGCTGCGCTGGTGCAGGATGCCGTCTTCCCGATCACCGACATGACCTTTTCGCGCAAGCGCCGCGAATTCGGCCTGCTGTTGAACCGCTTCCGCTGGGAAGACCGCATTCTGGCCGAACGCAATGGCCGCGGCTATGAGCGGGTGCGCTCCATGCTGCTGGTGCGCGACGTGCTGGCGGTGCGCAGCCAGGGCATCGACCGGGCGGAGCGTGATATGGTGCTGTCGCTGTTGGCGATCAGCTTTGCGCCGGGTGCCGATGGCATGGGCACGCTGACCCTGACCCTTGCCGGCGATGGGGCCATCGCGCTGGAGGTCGAGACGCTCGACCTGACGCTGCGCGACGTGACGCGCCCCTATCTGGCACCGTCGGGCAAGGCCCCCGATCACGGGATATGAAGATGGATATTTAAGCCAAGATGAACCCCGCATTCATCTTGGCAAAAATATCCCGGGGTCCGGGGCAGCGCCCCGGGGCTTCCGCGTTTGAGACGGCTGGGGTTGAGGCGGAGGCCTAACGCCGCTATCACTCGCCAAACCCAATGCCGGAGCCCCGCCATGCCGCATTTCCTCAACACGCAAGATGCCGGTTTCGAGGCCGCCTTCACCGCCCTTCTGGGCATGAAGCGCGAAGACAGCCCGGATGTGGATGCGACCGTGGCGGCGATCATTGCCGATGTGCGGGCGCGGGGCGATGCGGCGGTGATCGAGCTGACCGCGCGGTTCGACCGGCTGGACCTGACGCCCGACAGGCTGGCTTTCTCGGCTGCCGAGATTGCGGCAGAGGTTGCCAAGGTCTCGCCCGAGGATCGCGCGGCGCTGGAATTGGCGGC
>CALKAA010000448.1 GCA_937983495.1 uncultured Gemmobacter sp.
ACGAGATTGGTCAGTGACTGGAGTTCAGACGTGTGCTCTTCCGATCTTCTGCAAGCGCATTGCCAAGGATTTCTGCAACGGCAACCGAGCGATGTTGCCCCCCCGTGCAGCCAAAGCCGATGGCGACATGCGCCTTCCCCTCGGCCTTCTGCGCCGGAAGGAGAAACAGAAGAAGCTCCCTCAACCTAAGCGAAAACTCAGCGAATCGGGGATCTCCGGTTACATATTGCTCCACCGCCGGATCGCGCCCATCAAGCGCGCGCAGGTTGGGTACCCAGTGCGGATTGTTCAGGAAGCGGCAATCGAAGATCATATCCAGCCCGCGCGGCACCCCACGTTTGTAGCTGAAACTCTGCACTGAAACCGCGAGCCCCGGCGTCCCTTCAAGCTGGAACCACCCTGCGAGTTCGGCCTTCAGGTCATGCGGTGACATGTCCGTGGTATCAATCAGATGATCGGCCCGCACGCGGATCGGGGCCAGCAGGTCAATCTCGCGCGCGATCCCCTCTGCCGGGGTTTCATCCGGGGCGAGTGGGTGGCGGCGTCGCGTCTCTCCATAGCGACGGATCAATTCGTTCTGTCCGCAATCCAGATAAAGCAGTGTCAGTTGCACCCTTTCATCACGCGTCAACTGATCGACCAATTCGATCAAGGCCGTCGCGTTGAAGTCACGGTTGCGCACATCCACCCCGAGTGCGATAGGCCGCCCCAGCGGTGGCCCGTCGATGAGACGCGGCACGAGGGTTAATGGCAGGTTGTCAATCACCTCGTAGCCAAGATCCTCCAAGGCCTGAATCGCGGTCGATCGCCCAGCCCCTGACGGGCCAGTCACCAGCACAAGATCATGGTCACGGGAGGTCTGCACCGGTTGGTCCTTCATGGCTCAGGCAAAGCGCCCCCTGCGCAAATACTGCATCAGACCCACATCAAGATGGGGCTTATCCCTGCCCAGAACAAGAGGAATTGCACATCCCAACAACGTGATGCTGCGCGGTGGCGGCAGGCGTTCGGGCTCAGCCAGCGCCAGATCGACGACAACATGCAATGGAACCGGCCCCGCCATATCGGCATGGAGCAGACCAATCCCGCGCGCCTCGATGGCATTCGGCAGCCCGACAGGGGCCTCCACCATCAGCACTGCGCCGCGCCGGGTGATCATGACCTGATCATCCGCAACCAGTGCAGCACCAAGCGCCATCAGTCGCAGCGCAAGTGACGATTTCCCCGCGCCAGAGGGCCCCTCAATGAGCACCCCCCGCCCCTGCAGCGCAATGCAACTGGCATGGCGCAGCAGCGACCCGCTCGCCACGCCCTCCGTCATCAGACGGGCAAGCCGACGACAAAGCGGGCACCCAGAGGCTCCGAAGTGATGTCGGCATGGGTCGGGCGAATATTCTCTGCCCAGATCACACCGCCATGTGCCTCGACAATCTGTTTGGAAATCGCAAGACCAAGACCCGAGTGGTTGCCGAAATCGCCCTGAGGACGCTCCGAATAAAAACGCTTGAACACTTTGGTCAGCGCCTGTTCGGGTATGCCTGGCCCGGTATCCTCGACCACCACCAGCACACGATTGTCACGCTTGCGCGCCCAGACACGCACGGCATCCCCTTCCTCGCAGAAGGAAATGGCGTTCGTGATCAGGTTCACGAAAACCTGGGCCAACCGGCCCTCAAGCCCCCGGATCAAGATCGGCTCGGCAGGGAGATCGGTGATGAACTCGACACCATTCTCCGACGCCTGCTGGCCCAGATACTCTGAAAGATTGCCGATTGTTTTCAGAAGATTGAATTCTTCCTCCTCCTCCTTCACCAGCTCACTATCGAGCCGGGAGGCATTGGAAATATCGCTGACCAGCCGATCAAGGCGGCGCACGTCATGGTCAATCACCTCAAGCAGACGCTTGCGCTGATCATCCCGCTTGGCAAGATGCAGGGAGGCCACCGCAGAGCGCAGAGACGCCAGAGGGTTCTTGATCTCATGCGCCACATCGGCTGCGAATTGCTCGTTCGCATCAATCCTGTCGTATAGTGCGGCAACCATGCCCCGCATGGCCACGGACAGGCGCCCGATTTCATCAGGACGAGCCGTCAGATCGGGGATGCGCACCCGTCCCGGTGCCATCTTGCGAGCGTCGCGATCCCGCCCAAGCTCGGCAGCGGCCGCCAGATCGGACAGCGGATTGGCTATGGTGGAGGCCAGAACAAGGCTCAACCCGATCGAAACCAGCAGGGCAATCACAAACATCTGCAAGACCTGCTCGCGCTCATAACGCACCAGCCGGTCAATCTCTCCCTCGGCTGAGGTCATGGTGATCACGCCAACCACCTGCCCCGCTGCTTCGATCGGTGCAGCAACAGAGAACACTGTCCCGCCTTCTGGATCACGCGCCGTGTTGACAGTTGTATTGCCTGCCAGAGCGGTGGGGACCAGTTCGCGTGCCAGCGCGGCACTGTCGGGCTGCCCCTCACCCGCATTGCGCCCGGAAAGCAGACCGGAAACCCCTTCCCATATCGCATTCAAAAAGTCAGTGATGAGGGTGGATCGTTCCTTTTGAAGACTGGGCCGTACATCGCCGCGACCAGCAGCGATCATGGCACCATCGGCATCATAAACGCGCACATCGACACCCGGCCCCAAGGCGACCTCGCCCATCAGGGAAGGGGCATCGCGCAACTCCATGCCGCCCTGCAACCGAGACTGGAACACATCGGCCACAAGCTCCGCTTCGGTGATCAACCCCTGTTCCCGTTGAAGAACGAGACTGTCGCGGAAGGGGTTCAGGAACAACACCCCCGCCACCATCACCACAATCGCCATCATGTTGAAGATGACAATCTTGCGGGCCAGAGGCGAGTGGTTCAGGGCAACAATGCCCCGCCGCGTCTTGCCTGCGCGCAACTCCTGTTCGGCCAGCGCCTCGGGGCTGACCCAATCCTCACCCAGCACAACCTCGCCCTTGCGGGCGGGCTCTGCGTTTTTCGTCCTGATGCGTTGCGCGACGGTCATGGCGGGCCGTCACTCCTCGTTGTAGCGATAGCCGATACCATAAAGCGTTTCGATCGCCGAGAAATCCGGGTCTGCCACCCGCATCTTCTTGCGCAGGCGCTTGATATGGCTGTCGATCGTGCGGTCATCGACATAGACCTGATCGTCATAAGCCACATCCATCAGCTGATCACGGCTTTTCACGATGCCCGGCCGTTGTGCAAGCGCCTGAAGCAGCAGGAACTCGGTCACGGTCAGCGAGACATCAACGCCCTTCCAGGCCACGGCATGACGCAGTGGGTCCATCCGCAGCTGGCCACGCTCCATGATCTTGGTCTCTTCGGTCACTGCCGTTTCGCCCGAGACCATGGCCTCTTGCCGCCGCAGCAAGGCCCGGATGCGTTCGACCAGCAGGCGCTGGCTGAAAGGCTTTTTCACATAGTCATCTGCGCCCATGCGCAGCCCCAGAACCTCGTCGATCTCATCATCTTTCGAGGTCAGGAAGATCACCGGCATCGTGGTCTTCTGTCGCAGCCGCTGCAACAGATCCATCCCGTCCATCCGGGGCATCTTGATATCGAGAACCGCCATGTCAGGCAGGCGGCGATTGAACGCATCCAAGGCTGACTGGCCATCATTATAGGTCTCAACCTCGAAACCTTCGGCTTCAAGGGTCATTGATACCGACGTCAGGATATTCCTGTCGTCGTCCACGAGGGCGATCCTGGACATTCCTGTGATCCTGCACTGCTCATTGTTCTGGTTTTGCAAACATTCTCGATTCTCCCAGCTCAAGAATCAATACCAAATCGCGAATCATCCCCACGACCTCGGTTCAGAACACACTGAATTCCTCAAGGAATGGCTAATATGTCTCACAGCGCCAAAGCTGCGACAGATGGTTGCGCTAAACTTTGCGTGGTTGCGCTAACGGCCCCAAACGGTGCTATTCCCTTGTAAAAGCGACGTGTTATAGGGCGTTTGTCAGCCCGCCTTTCCGGGCAGACCGGTCGCCCCAGGCCCGGGCCGCCGATGTGAACCGAAAGACGCCGCGCCCGCGCGGCACCGGAGAGCCAGCACATGACGCATGGACGCGTGAACCCCCGCCACACCCTCGAAACCCAGGGCATCAGCGGACTGGGCAACGTCTATTACAACGATATCGAACCGGCGCTCGTCGAGGCGGCGGTGCGTCGCGGCGAAGGGCGTCTGGGTCGCGGTGGTGCGTTCCTGTGCACCACTGGCCAGTTCACTGGCCGTTCGCCCAAGGACAAATTCGTGGTGCGCACCCCCGCCGTGGAAAACACGATCTGGTGGGAAAACAACGCCCCGATGGCACCTGATGCCTTTGATCGCCTGCATGCCGACATGCTGGAGCACATGAAGGGCGGCGATTACTTCGTGCAGGATCTCTATGCCGGGGCCGATCCGGCACACCGCCTGGATGTGCGCGTGGTGACCGAGCTTGCCTGGCATGGCCTGTTCATCCGCCACCTGCTGCGCCGCCCCGCGCGGGAGGAGCTGGACAGCTTCGCGCCCGAGTTCACCATTATCAACTGCCCCAGCTTCAAGGCCGATCCGGCCAAGCATGGCTGCCGCACCGAAACGGTGATCGCGCTCAATTTCGAGAAGAAGCTGATCCTGATCGCCAATACCCAATATGCGGGCGAGAACAAGAAATCGGTCTTCACCCTGCTGAACTACATCCTGCCGGAAAAAGGCGTGATGGCGATGCATTGCTCGGCCAATCATGCCATCGGCAATCCCGAGGATGCGGCGGTGTTCTTCGGTCTGTCCGGCACCGGCAAGACCACGCTTTCGGCCGATCCTTCGCGTATTCTGATCGGCGATGACGAGCATGGCTGGGCCGAAAACGGCATCTTCAACTTTGAAGGTGGCTGCTATGCCAAGACGATCAACCTCTCGGCCGAGGCCGAGCCGGAGATCTATGGCACCACCACGCGTTTCGGCACCGTGATCGAGAACATGGTCTACAACCCCGAAACGCTGGAGCTGGATTTCGATGATGCCAGCCTGACGCAGAACATGCGCTGCGCCTATCCGCTGGATTACATCTCGAACGCCTCGGATATCGGCCTTGGCGGCCAGCCGAAAAACGTGATCATGCTGACCTGCGATGCTTTCGGCGTGCTGCCGCCCATCGCACGTCTGACGCCCGCGCAGGCCATGTATCACTTCCTGTCCGGCTTCACCTCGAAAACCCCTGGCACCGAGCGCGGCGTGACCGAACCGACGCCGACCTTCTCCACCTGCTTCGGCGCGCCCTTCATGCCGCGTCGCCCCGAGGTCTACGGCAAGCTGCTGCAAGAAAAGATCGCCGCGACTGGCGCCGAATGCTGGCTGGTGAACACCGGCTGGACCGGCGGCAAGCACGGCACCGGCAAGCGCATGCCGATCAAGGCCACCCGCGCCCTGCTCACCGCCGCGCTGGACGGTTCGCTGTCGAAAGCCGAGTTCCGCAAAGATCCGAATTTCGGCTTTGAAGTGCCGGTCTCGGTGCCGGGCGTGGATGCCACGCTGCTCAACCCGCGCGAAACCTGGGCCGACAAGGCCGCTTATGATGCGCAGGCGCAAAAGCTGGTCAGCATGTTTGCCGAAAACTTCGGCCAATATGTGCCCTTCATCGACGCGGATGTGAAAGCGGCGGCCATCGGCTGACCGGATCCCCGGATCATGCTCTTGACGCCACCCCATTGGGGTGGCGTTTTCATTTGGGGCGCCCTGCGAAAGCCTGTAAATTCGCTGCGATGCAAAATTTCAAAATGACGCAACGTATCGTTATTATATTACTTCACGTCATGCGCCATCCCCACGAAAACCCCATGTTTACTGCCTGCGGGGGGAGGACTGGCGCAAAGTTGCACAGCCCCCAGTGACGCAATCAGGAGGAATGCGCCCGTGGGAATGTTCGATTATCAGGATTACACAGCCGCAGAGTCAGCCGCGCTGACACTGCTTTCGCATGACTTGGCGACCTATTCTCAGCTTGGCCCCTTTGTGGGCCTGCCAGTGCGGGAGCTGATCAATCTGGTCGGCTCCGTATTGCCCGAAGGCACCTTGCCTACAACGCTGGAATCCAGCCTGCCAACGGGCTGGCGCGAGGTCGTGCCGACAGAGCTTGGCCTCACGGCAGCGGCGCTTGATCGCGATGGTTTTTATATCATCCCAAGCCCGCTCACCGGCACCACCTGGACAGGCCCGCAGCTCAAGATCCTGGCCGAAACCGATGCCTCGGGTGCCGTCACTCGCCTCTCCGTGGCCTTTACGGGCACCAATTCCCCTCTCGATGTACTGGACTATCTGCAACTCAACGAGGGCACGATCAGCGCGCAAATGGAGCCTTTGCTGGCTGCGGTGGCCGCGCTCGCCGCCTCGCATGGGCTCAGCGGTGAGGATGTGATCGTTACCGGCTATTCGCTGGGCGGGGCGATGACCAACATCATGGCACGCTTTGCAGAGACCCTGGCGGGCGGGTTCTTCAGAGAGTCGGTTTATATCGGCCATGACGGGCCGCTGATGTATGAAGAAAACGACCGTGTCCTGAATGTGGGCTACGAAAACGATGTGGTCCATCGCGCGGCGGGCGACTGGGCCAACTTCCTGGACGCCGCCTTGCCCACGCTGCCCTTCCTCACCGGGCAGGATTACAGCCTGCACTCCTCGACCGACAACATCATCCTTTTCGACGATATCTACGCCTCGCCGCTCTTTCCCTTCGGGCCGTTCTCGATCCTGAACGTGATCGGCGGCTGGGGGGCGCATGTGGGCGGCGTGTTCACCAATGCGCTGGACCGGATCGCCGGCTCGCAATTCTACGACCTGACCGAGCGGGACAGCGTGGTGGTGGTGGCCAATCTTTCGGCGCTGAGCCGTGGAACGACCTGGGTGGAGGATCGTGCGACGCTGGCTTCCAACCATGTCGGCGCTCCGGCCTTCATCATCGGCAGCGATTTTGCCGATCGTCTCGGCGGCAATCGCGGCAACGACTATCTGGAAGGCCGCGCGGGCGATGACGTGTTCCGCACCGGACTTGGCTATGACGTGATCGCCGGCGGGGCGGGGCAGGATACGCTGCACCTGTCCGGGTCCAATCATGACTGGCGGGTGATGAAGCTCAACGATGGCAGCCTCGCCTTCTGGTCCGCTGCCCATGGCTTGAAGCTCGCGACGGGCATCGAGGCGGTGCAGTTCCAGAACACCGGGCTGCTGGGGGCCTTCACGCGCGATTACTCGGTGCAGGATAACCGGTTGGAAGATGAAACAGCTTCGTTGTTCCAGTGGTTCGATCAGGATGTCGGCTTTGCCTCTGCCGTGCAGGGCGGCAGCGGGAATGACGCGGTCTCGGGCAGCTTTGCATTTGGGCAAGCCGGCAATGACCGGGTATCGGGCACGGCGGGGGCTGATCTGCTGCATGGCGGGCAGGGGCAGGATACGCTGCGCGGCGGTGCGGGCAACGATACGCTCTATGGTGCCGAACAGGCCGATGTGTTGCACGGGGGCGGGGGCATTGACCGGCTGAATGGCGGACACGGCAATGATGTCTTCGTCTTCACCACTGGGCAATCCGGCCAAGCCATCATCGAAGACTTCAATCAGGCCGCCCACGAAACCGATATTCTGCGGCTGGAAGGCCTGTTTACCTCGGTCGCACAGGTGCTTGCCGCTGCGGTGCAGCAGGGTGCCGATGTGCGGATTGATGCAGGCCCCCTCGATATCATCCTGCGCGATACGCACCTGTCCAGCCTGACTGCGGCTGACTTCGTTCTGGTCTGAAAATACCGATGCAATGAAGCGGAAAGCCCGGTGACACCGCCCATGCCATCGGGCTTTCTTTTGCGCATTCGCCTTGACTCAGCGCGGATCAGCCCTAAGCGGGCGCGACATATTCATACATCAAAGGCGCTGCTATTGAATTTTTCTTGCGTGCAAGTTTCAAAAGATATACCTCTTTTCGCAGTTGCAGAAACCGAGGAATCGCCATGCCGCATGATGGTCAAGCCACGCCCGCCGCGCCCCTGCTGTCGAACTTGACCAGCCTCACCGCAGCTGCGCTGCCAGAGGTTGAGGCATTGTTTGTCGAGGCCCGCGAGGCTCTGCGCGCCCGTGTCACGCAAGGCGGCAAGATTTCTTCTGCGGCACTGGAGGCCGAACAATATGCCGCCCATACGCTCAGCTGGCTGGCCACCTATACCGAAGCGCTGCGGCAGTTGAATGCCTGGGCCGGGCGTCTGGCCGATCAGGGCCAGCTTGGCGCAATGGAAAGCCTGATCCTGCAAATCGGCTTTGGCGAATATCTGGCGCAGGTCGTCGGTGGTATCCCGATGTCGCAAACCGAGACCGCGCGTCTTGCAGACCTCGGCCTCAGCTGGGTGCCGGGTGCCGAAGCCGCCACGCTGATCGCTGCGGGCAATACGCCTGCCGCGCGCGCGGCCCTTGTGGCCTGCATGCGCGACAATCACGGGCGCGCCACTTTTGGTGCCACCGGGCTGGACGAAGAGCTGGAGATGATCCGCGACCAGTTCCGCCGCTTTGCTGAAGACCGCGTGGTTCCCTTCGCGCATGAATGGCACCTGAAGGATGAGCTGATCCCGATGGAGATCATTGAATCCTTGGCCGAAATGGGCGTGTTCGGCCTCACCATCCCCGAGGAATTCGGCGGGTTCGGCCTCTCCAAGGCCTCGATGGTGGTGGTGTCCGAGGAATTGTCGCGCGGCTATATCGGGGTGGGTTCGCTTGGCACGCGCAGCGAGATTGCCGCCGAACTCATCCTGTGCGGCGGCACGCCCGAACAAAAGGCGCAATGGCTGCCCAAACTCGCCAGCGGGGAAATCCTGCCCACCGCCGTCTTCACCGAACCCAATACCGGGTCTGACCTGGGCAGCTTGCGCACCCGCGCGGTGAAAGTGGGCGAGGATTGGGAGGTGACCGGCAACAAGACCTGGATCACCCATGCCGCGCGCACCCATGTGATGACCCTGCTGGCCCGCACCGACCCGAACACGACAGATTGGCGCGGCCTCTCGATGTTCCTGGCCGAGAAAACCCCCGGCACCGACGAGGCCCCCTTCCCCACCCCCGGCATGACCGGCGGCGAGATCGAGGTGCTGGGCTATCGCGGCATGAAGGAAT
>CALKAA010000449.1 GCA_937983495.1 uncultured Gemmobacter sp.
AGGCGTCAAATTCCGGCCCGTCAAAGGCGGCGATGAAGGCCTCGCGCAGGCTTGGATCATAGGTGATCTGTAGGCCGCGCGGGCCGGGGGTATAGTGCTTTTGCGCCTCCTCCAGCCAGCGGCTAGCGGGGACATGGGCAAAGCCGGGCATCACGGCGGGCAGGGCGGCGGCGAGTGCCTCATGGGTTTTCGCCGCCGGATTGCGGCCCAGATAATCGAAGATGCGGGCCAGCCCGTCCCGCTCGATCACCGGGCCGATGTCATTCAGCGCCACGCCCAGCAGCCGATCCTTGGCCAGTGCCGCCAGCAGCATGGCGATGAGCCCGCCGCGCGAGGTGCCCAGCACGGCGGCTTTCTCGACCCCCAGATGGTCCAGCAGCTCCAGCGCGTCGCGGCCCTCCTGCGGCACGGTATAGCTGGCCGCCCCCGTCCATTGGCTGCCGCCGCGCCCGCGATAATCCATGCGGATCAGGCGGAGGGGCGGCAGATGCGGGATCAGATAGTCGAAATCCGCCATGGTGCGGGTGAGGCCCGACAGGCACAGAAGTGGCAGGCCCGCGCCCTCATCCCGATAGGCAAGGCGGGTGCCATCTGAGGCGGTGAAGACCTGGGTCGTCATGGCAAAAGATCCGGCAAAGAGGAGAGATCGGGCAGGATATGGGCGGGGCGATGGGGGAGGCGATCGACCGGCAGGCCCGCGCGGTTCACCCAGACGGTGCGAAAGCCGAAAGCGCCCGCGCCGGCAATATCCCAGCCGTTTGACGAGACGAACAGCACCTGCTCAGGGGCCACCGCAAAGCGCTCCATCACCAGATCATAGACGCGGGGGGCGGGTTTGTAGATGCCCGCCGCCTCGGCCGAGATCAACGCATCGAAGGCCCCCGAGAGGCCCGCGCTGGCCACGGCCTTTTCGATCATCGCGGGGTTGGCATTGGTGAGGATGGCGCGGCCAATGCGCGCCTCGGCCAGCCGGGCCAGCAGGGCGGGGGCCTCCGGATAGGCGGGCAGGGTCTGGAACAGCTCCAGCAGCAGGCGGCGCAATGCGATGTCGTCGATCCCCTGCGCCTCCAGCGCCCAATCCAGCGCATCGGCGGCGAGGCGGTCGAAGGGCTGATACAGCCCCATCAGGCTGCGCTGCCAGCTATATTCCAGATGCTTGCGCCGCCAGTCGGCGGAAAGGCGCGGCCAGCACTCGGCCAGAACCGGGTGATGCGCCGCCGCCGACCGTGCAGCGGCATCCACGTCAAACAGGGTGCCATAGGCGTCGAATACCACGGTTCTGACGGTCATCGCTGTCTCCCCCCGCTGGGTCTCGTTCCGGGCAAGGTGGCACAGGCGCGGCGGAGATTGAACCCCGGAAACGCAGCGCTGCCAGCCCATCAGGGTGGCACCGTCGCATTCCACAGGATCATGACCTCCCGCCACAGTTCGCGGATCAGCTCCAACTGCGCGAAGGTCCACGCGCTCTGCCTTGGCTACGTGCAACAAGAGCTCTTTCGCAAGAAAGATAGCCATGCCGATATTGCCATGTTCCGCAAACGGGAGCCGATCTGACAAAGTTGCGTCCGTCCAGACCAGCCCGAGGTTGCGTGCGCAGGCTCGCAAGCGCGCATCAAACCTGTGCGCATCATTCGAGCCCTCATGAACAGGGGTGATTTCAAAAGGCTTGAAACGCCGATCTGTTTCTGGGTCTTGCCTTAGCCCGATGCGGAGCTTGTCCACACCCGCAAGGACAACAGCTGGTGAGCCTTCCCCTTGCAACAAGTGTTTGAGGGTTTGCAGGACGCCCGGGATGTCGCGGCCCGGACCGGGGCGTAGCAAATGGTGACGTATCGGTTTCCGGACACATGAACGTGCCGGAAGCTGGGCGTGTGCATTGGGGGAGGGTGGCATTGCCGCCGTGGCTTGGCTTTTTGCGGGCCACGCGGCGAGTTGGGCGATGGTAGCGCCGTTCGAGTTTCGGTTCCTTGTTCTCAGGTCGTGAAGATGCAGTCCGCAGAGCGGGGCTCCACGGTTTGCTGACATCTCACGATGCGACGATTCGAGTCAAATTTTCTTTTTAATCAGATATTTGCGAAAAACTGAGTGCCATTTCGATTTTCGCAAAATTGCCCGGAACTCGGCTTCGTCTCATCCCCCCGGTGAAGCGACTTGCCTTGCTCAGT
>CALKAA010000450.1 GCA_937983495.1 uncultured Gemmobacter sp.
TGTCGGTTGGCGACAATCTGGCCTTCGGGCTTGCACAAAACATCCGGGGCCGCGCCGCGCGGGCCGCCGCCATCGCCGAAGCGCTGGAACAGGCCGGGCTGTCGGGGCTGGAACGTCGTGATCCGGCCACGCTTTCAGGCGGACAACGCGCGCGCGTCGCCTTGATGCGCACCCTTTTGGCCCAGCCCCTCGCGGTTCTTCTGGATGAGCCCTTTTCAAAGCTCGACGCGACCCTGCGTGACGAAATGCGGGCCTTCGCGTTTCGCCATATCCGCAATCGGGGTATCCCGGCGCTGCTGGTCACCCATGACCCACAGGATGCCGCGGCAGCGGGCGGCCCGCTTATAAGCCTGCCCATGCAAGACTGACCTTGCAAGGTTGGAAGTCCGAGGCATAATTCCACAGTGTCTGCATCATTGAGTGAAGGAGTATCCCGAATGCGCCTGCCCGTTTCCCTGACACTTTCTCTGGCCCTGCCTGCGGCTGTCCTCCTGTCCGGCTGCATGTCCGAAGGTTCCGGCCCATCGTTGCCCGAGGACTTTGTTCCCGGCGGGGTCTATGGTTTGTCGCGCACGGAATGTGCGGCACAGGCCGGCACCTGGACGACTGATGGCAACGGGTTGGCCTTCTGCTCGCTGGGGGCGGCTGACGCTGTCTTTGCCTGCGACGGCGGTGGCTTTGTGTCGCTGATGCGCAGGGCGGGCGACAAGGCTGTCATCATCACGCCATCTGGCAAGCTGCACTCCGTCGTGCAACGTCCGGCGGCATCGGGCGTATTGCTGGAGGGGGCCGACGTGGCGCTGCACGAAAAGGCACGCCAAGCGATCCTGACTGAAGGCGGACAGGATACAGCCTGCGAGCTTGTGCGCTGAACACATCTGACGGTCAAACATCCGGGGGAACATCTGGGGGGCTGTGCGCTGGCTGCATTGTTCGTGGCTGGCCCCGAGCGTGACCTCAAGGCCTTGCACGATTTCGCTGTGCAAGGCGACGGTTCGCAGGGTTCATCACCGAGGGATCGCGTTGCTCATTGGCTGCGGTCTTTGGGGGGAGTAGGCGTATCGAGCGCGTGACCAGAGGCCGGGCCCCGCAAAGGCTGGGTCAGCATGCGGTCAAGCCACAGGTCGCGCGTCGTGCGGAACTGCTCAATACCGATCTCCATTTCGTCATGGCCCCTCGCAGGCTGTGGCACATAGGTGCCAAGCAGGCGATCCCACCACGGCAGATTGAAGCCGTAATTCGAGTTGGTCTCCCGCGGATCGACCGAATGATGCACACGGTGCATGTCCGGCGTGACAACGACCCACCGCAATACCCGGTCGACCGGACGCGGCAGGTTGATATTGGCGTGATTGAAAAGCGCCGTGGCGTTCAGCAGGATCTCGAACAGCAGCACGGCAATCGCCGGTGGCCCAAGCGCCGCGACCACTGCCAGCTTTACCCCCATGGAAATCAGGATCTCGACCGGGTGAAACCGCAGCCCGGTTGTGGCGTCGAAGTCAAGATCCGCATGATGCATCCGGTGCAACCGCCACAAGCCCGGCACTGCGTGAAACATCACATGCTGCAAGTAGATTGCCAGATCCAGCAGCAGCATCGAGACGGCGAGGGCCAGCCAGAACGGCACCTCAATGGCATTGAACAGCCCCCAGCCGCGTTCTTCGGCCATCACCGCCAATCCAACTGCCAGAATTGGAAAGGTCAGCCGCAGAATGATCGTATCCAGCACCACAAGGGCAAGGTTGTTCGTCCAGCGGATCACGCGCGGAATATCGCGCCGTCTTCTGGGGGCGGCGATCTCCCACAGCGCCATGGCAGCAAGCACGCCCAGAAAGGCAACCAGGCGGATTGTTGGCTCGGACGCCAGGATCGTCTCGGACATGATGGCTCCATTTCGGCGGTTTGGCGTCTTCCGCCCCGAACCTTCCATGGAGGATGAAATAAGCCTTTACCTGACGCAAGCCCTGATGGCGCAACGGCACCAGGGCTTCGGGGGGCCATTGGCAGTTTCGATCACAAATGTGACCTCATGATCCTGTGCGCGAATGTATGGCTTTGGGTTTTGCATATGCAAAGGCCCGCGGGGGAGGACCGCGGGCCTTTTGGTTTGGTGGAGCAGGGAGGAGGAGGCCCCACCAATCTGGCGCAAGGGAGGAGGATCGCGCCAGAAACCTGAATCTTACTTGCCGTAGGCGGCCTCGCGCGCCAGGTCAGCGATCTGATGGCGGCTCACGCCCAGATCGGCCAGATCACGATCGGTCAGCGCGTTCAGTTCAGCCAGCGTGCGGCTGTAGACGGCGCGGCGCGTCAGGGCAGCCTTCACATTGGCCGAGATATTGGCGAACAGATCGCCCAGCGAGATGCCCGAACGACGGTTTGAAACGACGTATGCCATGTCAGTGCCTCTTTTCCTCTTGGGCGCGGGTTCCATGCCCTGCGCCTTCAGTCTGAAAATGGGGCAAATGCTGCAACTGCACAATCCAGAGTCTGACGAAACCCGTCATGCAAACCGTGCATGGCTTGTTTCATCACCGCTTCACAATTGATCAAAGCGCTTTGATCTTGCATCTTCAAACAAAAATCCCGCGCGAGTTGCACGGGATTTCTGCACTTGCGAAATGTAGCTTTGGGGCCGGGCTTACTTCGCCGGGGCCTTGGCAAAGCGCAGATAGGGCAGCTTGATGTCCAGCTCACCAAACTTCTCGGTCGCCTGATCGTTGTTCAGGCTGAGAGCGACGATGACATCCTGCCCCGGCACCCAGTTTGCGGGCGTGGCGATTGGCACGCCATCGGTCGCCTGCACCGCATCCAGCGCGCGCAGGATCTCGGCGAAGTTGCGGCCCACCGACATCGGATAGGTCATGGTCAGGCGCACTTTCTTGTCCGGCCCGACGATATAGACCGTGCGCACCGTGGCAGTATTGGCCGGGGTCCGGCCTTCGCTGGGCAGGTAATATTCGGCGGGCAGCATGTCATAGGCCTTGGCGACCGTCAGGCTGGTATCGTCAATGATCGGGAAATCGGCGGGGCTGCCCGAAAACGCCTCGATGTCGCGCTTCCATTTGCCGTGATCTTCGACCGAGTCGACCGAGACACCGATCACCTTGGTATTGCGCTTGGCGAACTCGCCCGCCAATTGGGCGACAGCGCCGAATTCGGTGGTGCAAACAGGCGTGAAATCGCGCGGGTGGCTGAAGATGATGGCATAGCTGCCGTCCAGCCAGTCATGAAACTTGATGGTGCCGGCAGTCGACTCGGCGGTGAAATCGGGGGCGATGTCATTGATGCGGACGGACAAGACTGTCTCCTTCGGGATGCTTCGTGACAGAGATAGCCGCAAGACACCTGGATTTTCACCCCCAAAAAGCAAAGGCACGCTGAATAAAAATCCTGTTCCAAACTTGCCTCCATAGACAGGAGCCGATAGCGCTTTGAACAGCCAGGCCGGGACAGCTCCGGCCCCTCAGGCGGGAGAGCGGAACAGATGCCCAAACCCATTCATGCCGTGATCATCAGCTGGAAGGGAAAGCACGCGCAGGCACAGCAGATTGCCCTTGCGCTCGAGAGCGTGGCGGGGCTGAGGCTTACCGTGGTGGCCTCGCATCCAGAGCCGGAGATGAAAACGACCCCGGGCGCGTGGCAGTTCCTGCCGGATACGCAATTCTTCGGTCCAAAATTTGCCGCAGCGCTTGCCGCAACCCGCGCCTAAGAAATTCTGCTGCTGATCCATGCCGACACTGAATTTGACGACTGGCCGCGCCTCGTGGCGCGTTGCGGGCAGGCATTTGACAGCGTGGCGGACCTTGCGCTCTGGGCGCCGGATTTCACCTGGACGCCTTATCCATTGGCAGTAGCGGGGCTGCCCGGCGCGGCAAGACAGGGCGCAGATGGCGCGCTGATCCCCGTGGTTCAGACAGATGGCATTGTATTGGCGCTGGCCCCCGACACCCAAGCACGGCTGCGCGCCCTGGATTGCACAAGTAACAACCTGGGCTGGGGGATCGACTGGGCAGCCCTGGGATGGGCCTATGCACAAGGTCGAATGGTGCTGCGCGACTCTGCCCTTTGCGTCACGCATCATCGCAGCCGCAGCTATGGCAGCAACGAGGCCGCCGAGCAGATGCGCAGATTCTTCGAGGGGCTGAGCGAAGCCGAGCGCACCCAGATCACCCTGCTCAACACTTGCCTGTTGCGCCAGATGGACGCCCTGCGCCCGCGCTGGCGCAGGGCATGGAACGCGCTGCGCGGCAAACAGGATCAACGATTGATCTGAACGTCCGAAAGGCGGGCAGCGAAACTGCGGCGATGACGCCACGCGCGGAACTTGTTGCCTTGCAAACGTGTTTGCTTGCTCCAGACGTAATGGAAGCTGCGCCCAACCTTGCCGCGTGACGCGGCGGCATCAATCTCGCTTTCAACACCGGCCGCCGGGAAAATCGGTGGATTGAGCGCCAGCCCCCCATCCGTACGCGCAGCCCAGGCGCGCAGCCAGTGATCGACCGGTTCCAGAATGACCGTCGCATCACGCAAGAAGGCTTCGGCACCAGTCCGGTTCCACAAAATCGCGGTGGTGGTCACCGGGAAGTAATGCGCCCGCATCAGATGATGACCGGCCTCCACCGCACCAAGGGGCGTGAACAGGCGCAGCGCAGGGGCACCAAGGTTGATCACATGCCAAGGCTTGCGCGCGACACCGGCCTCCAAGGCGGCCACAAGACAGGACAAAACCCGCGCAGCGTCGGGCTGCACATCCAGATCATCCTCCAGCACCAGACCATAGGTCTGATCTGTCGCCAGAAAGCGCCGCGCGGCCTCCAGATGGCTGAGGAAACAGCCAACTTCGCCCCCCGTCAGCTTGCGGCCATACTCCCGCGATGCGCGCTCTGCATCGTAAAGTGGCAGTTCTTCGGGGCGCAGTTTGCGCCCGTCAAAAGCTGGCAAGCGGCGAAATGGGATACCCGCCGCAGCGAGGGCTGCGCTGGCCTTGCCCAAGCGGGCATCCGAACCGTCCAGATTGATCAGTTGGACTTCCAACGCCCACCTCCATTGCAACGCGCCAGAAATTGCTGCGCAGCCCTGTCCTCTACTTCGCCCGCCTCGATGGCCTCCACCTTGCGCAGGACGCGGCGCAGATGGTCGGCATCCGGGGTGGTCAGGTTGGGACCCCGGGCGATCTTCGCCCGCAACTCAGCATCCGAGCGGGTGTAATAGTGATTCAACTGGATATGGTCGGCGCTGTAGAAATCACGCTGACAACGGCTTTTCTGGGTGAAGGGCTGCCCCCGGTCATTGCAAGTGATGCCGCCGCCGGTTTCGATCTCATGCACCTTGATCGCTGTCACCGCACAAGGATCAACGATCATCTTGAAATTGCGCAAGCCCTTGGCATCGCTCATGGGATCAGGGTTGCGCAGGGTGTAGTTCTGCACCACACCGCCCTCTGGTGCCACCTGATGCCCCGAGCGGCCAAACATGTGCCAAGGCAGGCTGATGTTGCTGCAATGCTCCAGATGCGCCAGCGCCTCGGGCAGGCTGGCGGCCTGTTTCGGCACCAGAAACTCATCCACGTCGATGAAGCTCATCCAGCGATAGTGCCCGCCGAAATTGCGTGTGGCATGGGCATAGGCCAGAACCTGATTGTGGATCTCCAGGCCCCGCCTTGCATCGCGCAGCTTCTGATCCCAGGGAATCACGCTGCACAGATCGCCCACGGCGTCACGGATCACCTGCACCGTGCCATCGGTGCTGCCATTGTCATAGACATGGATATGGGCCACACCAGCCGCGGCATGAAAGCGCGCCCATTCTGCGATGTGGCGTGCTTCGTTCTTCACGATCAGCACCAAGGCAACACCACCGCGCCCCGGCTGGGGGGCAGGCGGGGTGAGGGCAATCCTGGTGATGCTGCGCGAGCGGGTTAGAAATCCGAACATACCCCGGTGTAGCAGGCGGCGGCGCGGTGGCAAAGGCTGCATAATTTGATCAAATTTTCCGATTGCCCCGCCCGGCAAAGCGCCTAAGATGCCGCCAAACTCCGGAGGACAGCATGATCGAGAAACGCGACTTTTATATCAATGGCGCTTGGGTGACCCCCTTGGTGGCCCGCGATTGCGCGGTGATCGACCCTTCGACCGAAGAGCCCTGCGCTGTCATCAGCCTCGGATCGGCGGCGGATTGCGACCGCGCGGTGGCCGCGGCCAAGGCGGCTTTTCCGGCCTGGGCCGCCACGGCACCAGAGGTGCGGCGCGGCTATGTGGTGAAAATCCTTGAGCAATACGAGGCCCGCGCCGAGGAGATGGCGCAGGCGATCAGCCTTGAAATGGGTGCCCCCATCAAGCTCGCGCGAGAGAGCCAAGCCCCTTGCCTGCCCTGGCATCTGAAGAACTTCCTCACTGCTTTCGATCAGATCGAATGGGTGCGCCCGCTGGGTCCCCATGCACCCAACGACCGCATCGCGCTGGAACCCATCGGGGTGGTGGGCCTCATCACGCCGTGGAACTGGCCAATGAACCAGGTGACGCTGAAAGTGATTCCGGCGCTGCTGGCGGGCTGTCCCTGCGTGCTGAAACCCTCGGAGGAGGCCCCGCTGTCCTCGATCCTGTTTGCCGAATTCTGCCATGATGCGGGCCTGCCGCCGGGCGTGTTCAATCTGGTGAATGGCGATGGCGCAGGCGTCGGCACGCGGCTGTCGGAACACCCCGATGTGGAGATGATTTCTTTCACCGGCTCCACTCGCGCGGGTCGCGCGATCAGCAAGGCTGCCGCCGAAACGCTCAAGCGGGTGACGCTGGAATTGGGCGGCAAGGGGGCCAACCTGATCTTCGCTGACGCCGACGAAAAGGCGGTGGAGCGTGGCGTGCGGCATATGATGAACAACTCCGGCCAAAGCTGCAACGCGCCCTCGCGCATGCTGGTGGAGCGCAGCATCTATGATCAGACCGTTGAAAAGGCAGCCGAAATCGCGCGCAGCATCGAGGTTGGCCCCGCCGCGCAGGAGGGCCGCCATATCGGCCCGGTGGTGAACAAGCGCCAGTGGGAGCAGATTCAGGGCTATATCCAGAAAGGCATCGACGAGGGCGCGCGGCTGGTGGCGGGCGGCCTCGGCCGGCCCGAACATCTGAACCGGGGCTTCTATGTGAAACCCACCGTCTTCGCCGATGTCATCCCCGGCATGACCATCGAGCGCGAGGAGATCTTTGGCCCCGTGCTGTCGATCATGCCCTTCGACAGCGAGGAGGAGGCGGTGCGGCTGGCCAATGACACGCCCTATGGCCTGACCAACTATGTGCAAAGCGGCGATGGCGCGCGGCGCAATCGGCTGGCGCGGGCCTTGCGGGCGGGCATGGTGGAGATGAACGGCAAATCCCGCGCGGCTGGCAGCCCGTTCGGCGGCATCAAGGCCTCGGGCCGGGCGCGCGAAGGCGGGCATTGGGGAATCGAGGAGTTTCTGGAGGTCAAGGCGCTCTCTG
>CALKAA010000451.1 GCA_937983495.1 uncultured Gemmobacter sp.
GTCTCCAGATCGACGCCGCGCCCATCGGCGGCGGCCTGCCCCAGCATCAGCGCCGTGCCCGAGGGCGCATCGACCTTGCGGTTGTGATGGGCCTCGATGATTTCCACATCCCAATCGGCATCCAGCGCCTGCGCCACCTTTTTCGTGAGCTGAACCAAGAGGTTGACGCCAAGGCTCATGTTCCCGGCGCGCACGATCACGGCATGGCGGGCGGCGGCCTTGATGGCGGCCAGATGCGCGGGCTCCAGCCCGGTTGTGCCGATGACATGCACGGCGCGGGCCTGCGCGGCGAGGCCCGCAAAGTCGACCGTGGCGGCGGGCGAGGTGAAATCAATCACCGCCTGCGCGCGGGCAAAAGCCTCCAGCGGGTCATCGGTGACGGCAAGGCCAATGGGCTGGCCGCCCAGCATCACGCCGACATCCTGCCCGACGGCGGGGCTGCCCGCGCGCTCAACCGCGCCCACCAGACGGCATTTGTCAGAGGCCAGAACCGTAAGCAGCAGCATTTGCCCCATGCGCCCGGAGGCACCCGTGATCACGATTCCCGGCAGGTCGGTCATGGCCGTAAACTCCTTGTTCATGAAGTGCCGTTTAACCTGTGCTGGCTTTCGCGGAAAGCCCGCCGTTGCGGGGCGGCGGCAAACCCCTTACATGGAGGGCATGGCAAAGAACCGTTTTTCCCAGGGCGATGGCCCTTCGCAGCGTCAGTTGCGCGTCGGCGAGTTGATCCGCCGCACGCTGTCTGACGTGCTGAACCGGGCCGAGATTCACGACCCTGACCTGAACCGCATGTCCATCACCGTGGGCGAGGTGCGCTGCTCGCCCGATCTGAAGGTGGCAACGGCCTATGTGATGCCCTTGATGGGATCGGTGAAGGTTGAGGATGCGATTGCGGCCCTGGCGCGCAACAAGCACGAGCTGCGCCGCCATGTCAGCGCGCAGTTGACGCTGAAATATGCGCCCGATCTGCGCTTTCGCCCCGATGGCACCTTTGACCAGCTGGACGAGACGCGGCGGATGTTCGCAGACGAGCGCGTGCAGCGGGATGTGGCAAAGCCGGATGCCGACGATGAAGAAGACGACGCGTAAGGTCTTGGCAGCGCTGGCTTTCTGGGCAGGCAGCCTGGGGGCCGGTGCCTTGCCGGCGGCAGCGGCGGATATATGCCGGGCTATGCGCTTCGATGGGGTGGATTTCACCCTGTGCGAGGTGCAGGCGGGGGCCGATCTGCGGCTGTTCCATTCTGGCCCCAAGGGGCTGTTGGGCAGCTTTGGTGCGGTGAATGACTTGCTGGCCGGGGAAGGCAAGACGCTGGCCTTTGCGATGAATGCGGGCATGTATCACCGCGACCGCGAGCCGGTGGGCCTGTATATCGAAAACGGTGTGCAGCGGACGGCGGTGCAGACCGGTGCCTCCAATGACAATTTCGGCATGCTGCCGAACGGGGTGTTCTGCATCGGTGAGACCGGGTTCAGCATCACCGATTCGCGCGATTTCGCGCAGGCACCCAAGACGTGCCGGTTTGCCACGCAATCGGGGCCGATGATGGTGAAGCAGGGCGTGCTGCATCCGCGCTTCATCCCCGGCGGCGACAGCAAATACATTCGCAACGGCGTGGGCGTTTCGGCGGATGGTCAACGCGCGGTCTTCGCCATTTCCGAGGATTCGGTGAATTTCGATACCTTCGGGCGGCTGTTCCGCGATGAGCTGGCGCTGCCCGACGCGCTGTATTTCGATGGCAAGATCTCGCGGCTTTATGCGCCGGGGCTGCGGCGGTCGGATATGGGGCTGCCGATGGGGCCGATTGTCGGGCTGGTGGTGCCGAAACCTTGACGCGCCCCGACCTTGACGCGCGGCGGGCCGACGGCTAGCAGGCAGCCTTCGCAGCAAGGGGGCCACCATGGCACGGACGAAAAAGGGACGGGCGGTTTCGGGTTGGGTCGTGATCGACAAACCCGCGGGCGTGACCTCGACCAGATCGGAAGAGCGTCGTGTAGGGAAAGAGTGTAGATCTCGGTG
>CALKAA010000452.1 GCA_937983495.1 uncultured Gemmobacter sp.
GTAAGCGGTGTCCCGATCACACCGTGACGGCGTAATTCCACGGGAGCAGGTCGTTGATCTGGCTTTGCCTGTGGCCTTGGACGATTGCGGTAAGGGTGGCTGACAGCCATGCGTGGGGATCGACGCCGTTCATCTTGCAGGTCTCGATGAGCGAGGCGATGACGGCCCAGTTTTCTGCGCCGGCATCGTGGCCCGCGAAGAGGGCGTTCTTGCGGTTCAGGGCGATGGGGCGGATCGTGCGTTCGACGGTATTGTTGTCGATCTCGACACGCCCATCAGTCAGGAAGCGGCCGAGGCCGTCGCGGTATTTGGCGATGTAAGCGAGCGCCTCGCCCAAGGGTGACTTTGCCGAGGCGCGGGCGCGGTGGTAAGCCAGCCAGTCGTCGAGGCGAGCGAGGATCGGGGCAGAGCGGTCTTGCCGGATGGCCAGCCGGGTCGCGGGGTCATGGCCGCGGATCTCGGCCTCGATGGTGTATAGCTCGCGGATGAGAGCCACGCCGTCATCGGCAATAGGCGCGGGTCCGGTGCGGGTGATCTCGATCAGCTTGCGGCGCGCATGGGCCCAGCAATAGGCAAGCTGGATGCCCGGACCGATCCGGTCCGCAGCGATCAGTCGGTTGTATCCGGCATAGCCGTCGACCTGCAGAATGCCGCCAAAGCCCTGCAATATCCGCTCGGCATGTTGCCCGCCCCGACCGGGGGCATAGGTGAAGACCACGCCCGGTGGTGACGTGCCGCCCCATGGCCGGTCATCGCGGGCCAGCGCCCAGAAGTATCCCGTCTTCGTCTTTCTCGCCCCCGGATCGAGGACGGGGGCGCGGGTCTCGTCCATGAAGAGCTTGGTGGACCGCTTCAGGTCTGCCATCAGCGCGTCATGGACGGGCCGGAGTTCAAAGGCGGCGCGTCCCACCCAGTCGGCAAGGGTGGAGCGGTCGAGATCAACGCCTTGGCGGCTGTAGATCTGGGCCTGCCGGTAGAGCGGCAGGTGATCCGCATACTTGCTGACCAGCACATGCGCGACCGTGGCTTCGGTCGGCATGCCGCCCGGGATCAGCCGCGCCGGTGCGGGGGCTTGCATGACGCCGTCGGTGCAGGAGCGGCAGGCATATTTGGGTCGGCGGGTGACGATAACGCGGAACTGGGCGGGCACGATGTCGAGCCGTTCCGACACATCCTCGCCGATGCAATGCAGACAGCCGCCGCAGGCGCAGGTCAGGCTGTCCGGTTCGATCACCTCTTCGATGCGCGGCAGGTGCGTGGGCAGCGATCCACGATTGGCGGCACGCGGTTTGGCGGGGCGCTTGGCGGCCCGATCCTCGGCATCCTCTTCGGCATGGATCACGGCCATGGCCGTTTCCAGATCTTCCAACGCCAGCTCGAACTGGTCCGGATCGCTCTTCTCCGACTTGCGACCGAAGACCGCCTGTTTGAAGGCCGCGACCAGCTTTTCCAGCCGTGCGATGCGCTCGTCCTTGCGCTTGTCGCGCGCGTCTGCGGCGATCAGCATCGCCTTCAGCGCAGCAATTTCTTCAAGCAGATCAGCGGTCTTCGGCATGGCGCGGGTCTACCATAGCGGCCCGTCCGATGCCTGCCGAAAGCACCAACCGAGTCATCCTGCCGCAGGGCAGATCCCGTCATTCCACCGCTTCGGGAGCCTTCGCCCCGATGGCCCGAACCCGCCGCCAGTCGAGCCCCGCAAACAGCGCCTCGAACTGCGCGTGGTTCATCAGCATCAGCCCATCCTTCACGGCGGGCCAGGTGAAGCTGTGTTCTTCCAGCCGCTTGTAGGCCATCACCAGACCGGTGCCGTCCCAATACAAGAGCTTCAACCGGTCCGCCTTCCTGGCACGGAAGACGAAGACCGTTCCGGTGAACGGGTCCTTGCGCAACTCATTCTTCACCATCGCGGCCAAGCTGTCGTGACCCTTGCGGAAGTCTATAGGCTTCGTCGCCACCATGATCCGCACCCGGTTCGACGGAAAGATCATGAACAGGCCCGCAGCGCCAACGCCAGTTCCGCGACCCGTGCCGCAGGCGTGGCACTATCCAGCCGCACCGTCACTTGCCCGATGATCAGATCAATCGACGCCGTCGGGCCCGACGCCTCGACCGCCGGTGCCAGAGCCACCGGCGCTGCAAACTCTGCCCCCGCAACCTCAGGCACCACCAACTTGCCCTTCCGGGCCAGCGTCCGCCAGGACGACAGATGGTTCGCCTTCAATCCATGCCGACGCGCGACCTCGTTCACCGTGACGCCAGGCACCAGCGTCTCCGCCACCATCCGACCCTTCGCCTCGTCAGACCACCGCCGCTTGGCAGCCGGAGCCGCCAGAAGCTCCACAAACCCAACGGCCTCCATACTGCGCTCCCGATGGACTCCCAATGACGCCTCCCGTGCAAATCTCCACACGAGGGCGCATCGCAGCTTATGGATTCAGCAGGAAGGTGGGGTCAGGACGGCGCTTACGGCTTTGAAGTATTTGATATCGTTTGAAGATTTGGTTGCGGGGGCAGGATTTGAACCTGCGGCCTTCAGGTTATGAGCCTGACGAGCTACCGGGCTGCTCCACCCCGCGGCTGTTTTTGATCGTACGGAGATTGGTCTCTTTCTAGGTTTGGCGGTGACCTACTCTCCCACGTCTTGAGACGCAGTACCATTGGCGTGACGGCCCTTAACGGCCGAGTTCGGGATGGGATCGGGTGTTTAGCCGTCGCTATGACCACCAAACCGAGGAAGAGACCGGGCGCTTTATGGGCGCCCATGAACATCAGTGTTGTTCCAAGTGGTGCTTTTGAGTTTTGTCCTGCTGTTGCTGGATCAAATCAAGCCAATCGAGCAATTAGTACCGGTCAGCTGAACGCATTGCTGCGCTTACACCTCCGGCCTATCGACGTGGTGGTCTTCCACGGCTCTCAAGGGAGACCTTGTTTTGAAGG
>CALKAA010000453.1 GCA_937983495.1 uncultured Gemmobacter sp.
TCGCCGCCACCAACCCCTGCGGCGAACAGCCCCTGCCGCCCTATGGCGCCTGCCTTCTGGGCTCGGTCAACCTCGCCACGCTGGTCACCGACCCGTTCACCCCGGCGGCCAAGCTCGACCCGAAGGCGCTCGATACGCTGGTGCGCCTCTCCGTCCGCATGATGGACAATGTGGTGGACGCCAGCCGCTTCCCCCTGCCGCAGCAAGAGGCCGAGGCCCGCAACAAACGCCGCATCGGGCTGGGCGTCACCGGCCTTGCCGATGCCCTCCTGATGCTGGGCCTGCGCTATGGCTCGGAGGCCGCCGCCACCCAGACCGAAGCCTGGATGAAAGCCATCGCCCGCGCCGCCTATCTGGCTTCCGTCGATCTGGCCAAGGAAAAAGGCCCCTTCCCGCTGTTTGACGCCGAGGCCTATCTGGCCACCGGCAACATGATGCAGATGGATGAGGACGTGCGCGAGGCCATCCGCACCCATGGCATCCGCAACGCCCTGCTCACCTCCATCGCCCCCACCGGCACCATCTCGCTGTATGCGGGCAATGTGTCCTCGGGCATCGAGCCGGTCTTCGCCTATGCCTACAAGCGCAAGGTCTTGCAGAAAGACGGCTCGCGCACCGAGGAAGAGGTCGTCGATTACGCCGTGAAACTGTGGCGCGACCTCAAGGGCGATGCCGCCCTGCCGGATTACTTCGTGAACGCGCAAACCCTGCCGCCGCTCGATCACGTCCGCATGCAGGCCGCCGCGCAGAAATGGATCGACAGTTCCATCTCCAAAACCATCAACTGCCCCGAGGATATCAGCTTTGATGACTTCAAGGAGGTCTATATGGCCGCCTGGGATCAGGGCTGCAAAGGCTGCACCACCTATCGCCCCAATGCGGTGACCGGCTCGGTGCTGACCGTCTCGGAAAGCACCGAGAAAACCCCGGCCGAGGCCCCGCAAACCGCGCAGGGCGGCGAGGTGGTCTATCTGTCGGAACCGCTGGATCGCCCCGCCGCGCTGGAAGGCCATACCTACAAGGTGAAATGGCCGGGCAGCGAGCATGCGCTCTACATCACCATCAATGACATCATCATTGCCAACCACCGCCGCCCCTTCGAGGTCTTCATCAACTCCAAGAACATGGAGCATTTCGCTTGGACCGTGGCGCTGACCCGGATGATCTCGGCGGTGTTCCGGCGCGGCGGCGATGTGTCCTTCGTGGTGGAGGAACTGAAAGCCGTGTTCGACCCGCGCGGCGGCGCCTGGATGGAAGGCCGCTACATCCCGTCGATCCTCGCCGCCATCGGCGGCGTGATCGAACGCCACCTGATTCATATCGGCTTCATCGAGGGCGAAGGCATGGGCCTGAAATCCGACCCGCAAGCCGAAGTCATGGTCGTCGGCGGCACGCCCAAAGGCAAAGCCTGCCCCTCCTGCGGCTCTTACGCACTGCAAATGAAAGAGGGCTGCATGACCTGCCTCGATTGCGGCCATTCCAAATGCGGCTGATCGCCTGACAGAAGCGCGTGTGTTGTTTCGACAGGCAATTTTTGTCCATTTGGGCCGAAAAACTGTCCATTGAAGTGGTGATTTTTGTCCATTGACGCAAAATCAATGACTTACGCCGCCCAGAAATGGGCGGCGTTTTTCATGCCAGAAAGGCGACGTTCTTGCCGAGGGGCTTGACGCATCACCGATGCCGATGGCTCTCTGATCCGGTTCTTCATGACCGCAGTCCAGGTCAGCGATTACACCTGCGCGGCCGCCCTTCTGGACAGCCTGCCGAAGGCCGAATGGATGCTCGCCGACCGGGGCTATGACGCCGATTGGTTCAGAGATGCGTTGAAAGACAAGGAGATAAAGCCCTGCATTCCGGGCAGGAAGTCGCGCGGCAAACCCATCAAGCACGACAAGCGCCGCTACAAACGCCGCAAAAGGATCGAAATCATGTTCGGTCGTTTGAAAGACTGGCGCAGGGGTGCCACCCGCTATGACCGATCCCCGAAGGTCTTCCTCTCCGCCGTCGCACGCGCCGCAACCGTCATGTTCTGGCTATGAAACGAGAACGAGCCCTGACCCTAATTTTACGCGGTACTATCGCATTTCCCTCAAAAGGATCGCAGCTGCATTACTCCATGTGTTTGGCTGAAACCCTGTGGCAATCCGGCTTTCCCAGTATTGCCGCCAATGGGCGTCCATCGCCATCCGAAAAATCGCATCACGCCAAGCCCGTGTGTCATATGGCCCTAAATGAAGCGCAAAGCCACCGCTTGCCTCTGGCAAGGCACCAGCATCAGATGCGATCACCACTTTTCCCAACGCCAATGCTTCTGAAACTGGCAATCCCCAACCCTCATAATAGGATGGATAAACACAGAATAAGGCCCTGCGATATAGACTGCCCAGTTGTGCATCGGTCACATGAGGCAAGACCTTGAACTTGTGCGAAACCTTGTGGTTTAGCGCAATGTCATCCATCAGGTTTTCGACGCGCCAACCTTGCATGCCCACAAAGCAGATTGTCGGCAGGCGCTGAAAATCAGGGTGGGCAGAAAGCTCTGCGTAAACATTATAAAGAAGTTGATGGTTCTTGCGGCGCTCGATTGTAGAAACATAGAGAATGAAGTCTTCATCGGGCAGCAGATCTGCCTCTGCAACGTCATTGGCCTGCAGCACATCACACCCGAGCGGAACAATCAAAGTCTTCGGCGCAGGCAAGTTACGGTTCGCTTGGTATTCCAGCACGTCACGCTCGGTGCAGATAGAATTGCACAAAACTACCGAGGAATGCGCAAACAACTCATCGAAATACGCCACCATTTTCTGCTGATCGGTGCCTATACAGTATTCAGGGAAAGTCACGGGGATAAGATCATGACAAAAGCTGATCAATTTTGCATTGTACTCTCGTGTAACTTTTCTGAATAGGCTGCTAAAATCCAAAGCCCAATCATGCCCGACAGAAATAAAGGTATCACCAGGTTTGATACGCGCGACAGGCCAAGGCTGATGCCCATCCTTGATCTGCTGCCTGCGGTTGCGCAGCGCCTTCGCTTTCTGAAAAGCACGCGCGGCAACCGGGCTGATGGCAGCCAATCGCAGCCAAAGCGCGCGTACAGCCAACCAAAACGCCCAAAGCATGCCCATTACAAGTCCGGGGCGCGCGACCTCATCAGGGTTCTGCGGCTTGATCTCCATGGCCGAGGCAGGCACCTCGAAAAACTCTCCCCCCATGAAGATGCAATAGCGCAAGTCGTTTTCGACCGGATCGTGCAGGTTTTGACTGGCAAGTGCGGCGAACAACTTCTGCTCTACCCTGATCACCCCAACAGCTGGACGTGTCCAAGTGTAGGAAGAGGTAATATGCAGCCATGTGGTCATAGTGCGTCTCCGCAGACAGGCGATGAAGGGTCGTTACGATACCAAATCGGTGCCGCGCATTCGGGCTACGATGCGGCCTTGCTCCAATCGGATCACTTGATCACAACGCGCGATGGTCGTCAGGCGATGCGCAATTATGATTAGGGTGCGGCGACCGGCCAATTCTGACAGCGCCTCCATGACGGCGGATTCCGTCTCCGTATCCAGTGCGCTTGTGGCTTCGTCGAACACGATCAAATCAGGGTCGCGATAAAGCGCGCGCGCGATGCCAATGCGTTGGCGCTGCCCACCAGATAGCATCACCCCTCTTTCACCAACTTGTGTCTCGTATCCATCTGGCAACTCGGTTTCAATGAAATCCGATATCCGAGCCATGCGGGCGACTTTCGCGACCCTTGCCTGATCGATTTCTGCCACCGGAAAGCCAAAGGCGATGTTTTCTGCGATGCTGCTGGCGGTCAGGTAAATGTCTTGCGGAACATAGCCCAGACGATCCTGCCACCTGCGACGGTTTTCATCCGTGATGAGCGTGCCGTCCACACGCATCTCACCCGTTTGATGCGCCAACAATCCAAGAATGACATCGACAAGCGTTGTCTTCCCCGCGCCAGTCGTTCCGATGATGCCAAGGCTATGCCCAAAGGGGAGTGTAAGGCTGATTTGCGAAATGCCAGCGCCACGGCTTGTCCCTTGCCCTGGTGCGCCTCCATATTCAAAGGAAACTCCCTCAAGCTGCAAATCCCGCCTGAGCTGCAATGGTGTCGCATCGCCAATGGTCAAACCCGCTGGCCTGCACAGCTCCAATTCCTCGGCCAACCGCTCTACCACAGGGGCAACGAAGCGCAGATTGCTGAGGTTCTGGTAAATGCTTTGGACGGCGGGCAGCATGCGGTATGCGGCAAAGGCGTAAAGACCAAGCACAGGCAGCACGGCCGAACTGTTGCCCTCGCGCCGTAGCGCCAGCACCATGGCCAGCACAATGATGCCCCCAAAGGCGGTCGCCTCGATGACGATGCGCGGCATTTGCCCCAATGTATTGTTCAAGACGATGCTGCGCGCAGCGACAATCGAAGGAACCCTAAACCGCGTCAGGGTGCGTCCTTCCAATCCCATGATCTTGATTGACTTTATCCCTGCAAAGCCTTCGCTCGCCGCCTCAAACCTTGCCCTGTTGGCGACCAGCCGCTCATGCCCGCTCCGTGTCAAACGCTCGCGGATCACTCGATAGATCATAACATAGGCCCCGCCAATCACCACAGCGACGCTGATCGCGGTCAACGGGTCCACATAAATCAGCAAGGACACGAGAGCCGCGAGGACAAGGCTGTAGCTGATGGTCTGCGCCATGGGCATTAAGGCGCTATCAACGAACATATCCACTTCGCTCAGCACGAGGTTCGACATCTCTCCGCTGTGCCGCCCCAAAAAGAACCCGTAGGGCTGACACAAGTACCCCTCAAGCAATCTGCAACTGATTTCGAGCCGACAGGCCTGAATGTAGCGGCTTAGAAAAAATATCGTCATGCCGCGCACTGCCGCGGCGGTCACCAGCAAAACAAAGGCCAGAATCCCCAACACGATCATAAAGTCCTGAGCCGTCGTAAAACCGCCCAGCATATACATCGTGGACAAGGCAGCGTTGCTGTCGATCCTTGCCGGGTTTTCCAATACCGAGAGGAAGGGCACAACAGACACGATCCCAACCACTTCCAAAAAGGAACTGGCGATCATGAGCAGAAGAATAGCCCAAGCGGTGCGCCGTTCACGCCTGGAGAGAACCGCGTAAGCCTTGCGCCAAATATGAAGCATCGCGAAACCCCGAATGTCCTAAGCGGCCATCCCAAGCGGCGTGCCGTATGCGCGCCATGTCGCATGATCGCTCAGAGCGATCAAGATATGGCAGGTGGATCGTACCTGTAAAACAAGGCTAATCTAGTCAATGAGCCCCTAATCTTCTATTGGTCGAGAGACATTGACAGCCCCAGAAAGAACCCCCGCACGTCATGCTGCACGCGATGATTGTTTCTGCATGCGCCACATTCGCGCTTTGCCTGTTGGCGCGGCGCGAATGGCGCCGAGAATATGCGCCAGAACCGGGCGCGATGCGGGAAAGTCTGCTGCATCTGTCAGGTCTTTGGTTGCGACTGAGTGGTCTTTGGTTGGCAACGGCTGCGGTGCTGGCGGCCTTGCCGCCGTTTGAGGCCCTACTTCTGGCGTTGACCTTTGGTCAGGTCTGGGCAGTCTACGAAACACTGGATTTGGTGGCATGGAAATACCTCAATCTGTCTTTATTCCGGGTGGCGCGTCACGCTCCGGTGAAGGCCGGTGACGCGGATGCCATGCCAAATCTGATCAAGGCCATTCGTACCTTTGTGCCTCTCGCGAGTTTTGTCCGGCTGAGCGGGGCGAGCATGGTGGCGATTGGCATATGCGCGGGCCCTTTGGCGCCTGAGCAGGCCGCGAGCGGCGCGCTTGGTTTGGCGCTCATTCTGCCCTTGGGTGGGTTGGGGTTACAGATCGGAAGAGCACACGTCTGAACTCCAGTCACTGACC
>CALKAA010000454.1 GCA_937983495.1 uncultured Gemmobacter sp.
CGGCAATGGCGCGCACCGTGGCCGCACCCGGCCCCCCCTCGGCGACCAGATCCAGCGCGGCGGCAATCAGCGCCTCGCGCCGCCGCTCTTCGCCCTCGCGGGTGAATTTCCGCCGCTCGCCTGTCATGAGCCCCTGTGCTGTGCCGTTCTATTATACACTTGCATAATTGCAGAAGCCGGGGCTTACTGCAATTGACAAAAGACGGAGCCCCGATGCCAGAGCCGAGCGCTGCCCCCCGATCTGACAGCCAGTCCGAAGCGATCCGAATCGAGGATCTGCACAAGTCCTTCGGGCCGCTGGAAGTGCTGAAGGGGGTCTCGCTGACCGCGCGGCAGGGCGATGTGGTGGCGATCATCGGCGGCTCTGGCTCGGGCAAGTCCACCATGCTGCGCTGCATCAATTTTCTGGAAACGCCCAGTGCGGGGATCATCGAGATCGGTGGCGAGCGGGTGGCAATGCGCCCCGATGGCAGTCCTGCCGACCGCAAACAGATCGAACGTCTGCGACGCAGCCTTGGCATGGTGTTTCAAAGTTTCAACCTGTGGAGCCACCGCACCGTTCTGGAGAACCTCATTGAGGTGCCGGTGCATGTGTTGGGGGTGCCCAAGGCCGAGGCCGTGGCACAGGCCGAGGCCTTGCTGGCGCGGGTCGGGCTTGCGGCCAAGGCGGGCACCTATCCGGCCTATATGTCGGGCGGCCAGCAGCAGCGTGCCGCCATTGCGCGGGCTCTGTGCATGAACCCGCGCGCCATGCTGTTTGATGAGCCGACCAGCGCATTGGACCCCGAACTGGTGGGGGAGGTGCTGGCGGTGATCCGTGATCTGGCCGCCGAGGGGCGCACGATGATCCTCGTGACGCATGAGATGAAATTCGCGCGAGAAGTTGCCAGCCATGTGATCTATCTGCACAATGGCCGTATCGAGGAGGAAGGCCCGCCCGAAGCCCTGTTCGGCGCACCGCAATCAGACCGCCTGAAACAGTTCCTGAAAAGTGTGGCTTAACCCGTGACCGATCAACAGAGAGGAAGAACCATGAAGAAACTTGCCCTTGGGCTTGCTGCCGGCCTGCTGCTGTCTGGCGCTGCCATGGCCGAGACCGTGAAGGTCGGGATCGCGGCCGAGCCCTATCCGCCCTTCGCATCGCCCGATTCCAGCGGCACATGGACCGGCTGGGAGGTCGAGATGATCGGGGCGGTCTGCAAGGCTGCCGAGATGGAGTGCGAGGTGGTGCCGGTGGCCTGGGATGGCATCATTCCGGCGCTGACCTCGGGCCAGATCGACGCGATCATGGCTTCGATGTCGATCACCGAGGAGCGGATGAAAACCATCGACTTCTCGAACAAGTATTACAACACGCCGACCGTGATCGTGGGCCCCAAGGGCATGGAGATGGTGGCCACTCCGGAGGGGCTGGCAGGCAAGATCCTTGGCGTGCAGGTCTCGACCATCCACGAAGCCTATGCGCAAAAGCACTTCGCCGCCACGGCAGGCGAGATCAAGGTCTATCAGACGCAGGATGAGGCCAATCAGGATCTGGTCGCAGGCCGGATCGACGCAACCCAGGCCGACAGCATCGCGCTGGATGCCTTCCTCGCCACGCCCGAAGGTGCTGCCTGCTGCGAAAGCAAGGGCGCGGTGGCCGATGACACCGAAGTGCTGGGCCTTGGCGTCGGCGTTGGCCTGCGCAAGGGCGAGGATGATCTGAAGGCCAAGTTCAATGCGGGCATCGCCAAGGTGCTGGAAGATGGCACCTATGAGGCCATTTCCAAGCCCTATTTCGCCTCCTCGATCTATGGCGGCTAAGCGCTGTGTCGGGGCTGATGGCAGCCACCGCCACGCTTGAGCTGCTGCAACTGGAGCCCCCCGGCTGGGGGGCTCCTTTGCTGCGCGGGCTGATGGCCTCGGTGCTGATTGCGCTTGGGGCCTATGGGCTGGGGCTGGTTCTGGGGCTGATCGGGGCCTTTGCCAAGCTGTATGGCGGGCCAGTGGCCCGCGATCTGGCGGCGGTCTATACCACCGTCGTGCGCGCGGTGCCCGAACTGGTGCTGATCCTGATCCTGTTCTACGCGGGCACCGATGCGGTCAATCAGGTGCTTCTGAGCTTGGGCTATGACCGTATCCAGATTTCCGGCGTGGCCGCCGGGATCGGGGTTCTGGGCGTGGTGCAGGGGGCCTATGCGACCGAGGTGCTGCGCGGGGCCATTCAGGCGGTGCCTGCGGGCCAGATCGAAGCCGCGCGGGCCATGGGCATGCCGCCGGGCCTGATCGCGCGGCGCGTCACGCTGCCTTTGATGCTGCCCAATGCCTTGCCGGGTTTGGGCAATCTCTGGCTCAACGCCACCAAGGACACCGCGCTGCTGGCGGTGGTGGGCTTTGCTGAACTGACCCAGACCACAAGGCAGGCCGCGGGGGCGACCAAGGCCTATTTCACCTTCTTCATGGCGGCGGGCGCACTTTATCTGGCGATTTCGCTGCTGTCGGGCTGGGGCTTTGCCCGGCTGGAACGCCGCGCCCGGCGCGGGCAGCCGGAGTTGCACTCATGATCCTGACCCGCACTTTCTGGCAGCCACATCGCATCGTCATGGCGCTGGTCGTGCTGGCCATCGTGGTCTGGTGCGCGCTCAGCCTGCGATGGGATTGGGTGCCGAAATATGCGCCCATGGCCGCATTCGGGATCTGGCGCACGCTCTGGATTCTGGTGCTGTCGATTGTCTTCGGCCTGCTATTGGCCATTCCCTTGGGCTTGGCGCAGGCGGCGGGGCCTTGGTTTCTCGCCTGGCCCGCGCGCGCCTTTTGCTCCGTCATTCGGGGCACGCCACTGCTGCTGCAACTCTGGCTGCTCTATTACGGACTCGGCTCGCTGTTCCCGCAAATCCCCTGGATTCGGCAAAGCGATCTCTGGCCGATCCTGCGCCAGGCCTGGCCTTATGGCCTGCTGGCCCTGACGCTCAGCTTCGCAGGCTATGAGGGCGAGGTGATGCGCGGCGCCTTCAAGGGCGTGGCCAAAGGCCAGTTGGAGGCCGCCAAGGCCATGGGCATGCCGCGCTTCACCACGCTGCGCCGCATCTGGCTGCCGCAGGCGCTACACCGGGTGCTGCCCACTTTGGGCGGCGAAACCGTGCTGCAACTGAAGGCCACGCCGCTGGTGGCCACCATCACCGTGGTCGATATCTACGCCGTCGCCAGCCGGGTGCGGCAAGACACGTTCCTGACCTATGAGCCGCTCTTGCTGCTCGCCGTGATCTATATGGCCATCACCGCCGTCATCGTGCTGATCTTCCGCTGGTTCGAGACCCGCCGCCCGGCCAAGGTCGCCTGATTTCATCTTGGCAAAAAAATGTCCCCGCCGGAGGCATCCGACGGGGATCATAGGCGCAAGCGGCGGCAGGATCAGTCCTCCATCGCCTCCAGCTCGTCAATGAAGCCCGCAAGCATC
>CALKAA010000455.1 GCA_937983495.1 uncultured Gemmobacter sp.
TATAGGGGCGTGCTGCGGATTTTCGACGAAAATCCGTGTGTCGAGTTTTCGTCGAAAACTCGGTCGCCCTATTCAGCCGGAACTGCCATGGCCCCCGGCCCCCGCATCTCGCGCAGGCGGGTCTCGTTCCCGGCGCTCGGGTTGCGGGGCACCAGAAGCGCCAGCAGAATTTGCGCGAAGGCAATACTGGCTGCAAGAATGAACACCCAATCCGGCGAAGTCGCCCAGATATAGCCCAGGCCCGCCGGCAGGAACACCGCCGCGATATGGTTGATGGTGAACGAAAGCGCCGCCGAGGTTGCGATATCCGATGGGTCTGCGATCTTCTGGAAATAGGTCTTGTGCGAGAAGCTGATGGCGAAAAAGATGCTGTTCGCCACATAGAGCCCCGCCGCCATCCAGCCTGGCAGGTTGAACCAGTAGAGGCAGCCATAACCCAGGAACACCGCAAACAGCCCGGAGAATTCGATCAGCATGGCTTTCTGCTCGCCGAACCGCGCGATTAACCGCCCGATCGACGGCGCGGTCACCATATTGGCGACAAAGGTTACCAGCATCAGAGCCGTGACCGCCTCCACGCCATAGCCGAAACGCTCCACCATCATGAAGGCCGCAAAGACCACGAAAATCTGCCGCCGTGCCCCACTGAGCATTTCGAACAGATAGTAAAGCCAGTAGCGCCGCCGCAGCACGATGCTTTTGCGTTGTTTGTGCGGGGCCTCGAAACGCGGATAGGCCAGCAGGGCAAAGACCGCGATGGCCGCGCAGATGCCGCCCGAGGCGAGGAAGACGAAGTTGTAGCTGAGGTCAAAGGTCTTCCAGCACAGCACGATCAGCCCATAGGCCACCAGCGAGGCGATGGAGCCCGCCGCGACCAGCTTGCCCATCACTTTCGGCGCCTCGGCCTTGCTCAGCCATTGCAATTGCAGCGACTGGTTGCAGCTTTCGAAATAGTGAAAGCCGATGGAGGAGATCAGCGTGACCCACAGCAAGCCGCCAAAGCTGGGGAACCATGCGGTCATCGCCGTGGCGCAGCCCAGCAGGATCAGCATCAGCGCCGCCATCACCTGCTCGCGGATCAGCAGCAGGAACAGCAGCACCCCCACCGCCAGCAGGCCGGGGATTTCGCGCACGGTATGCAGCCAGCCGATCTCGACCCCGGTAAAGCCAGCGGCCTCGATGACAAAATTGTTCAAAAGCGCCGACCATGTGGCGAAGGCCAGCGGCATGGCCACCGCCATCAGGAACAGGAGGGTGGTGGGTCGGCGCCAGAGCGGCAGGCCAGCGGCGGCGGAAAGGGGGAGGGTGCGCGTCATGGCGCACAGCCTACGCCCAAGCCCTTGGGCCTGCGAGGGGGGGAATTGTCGGGGTGACAATATTCCCCGCCGCCGCGCCCTGCGCCCATTCACCAATTGATCCGCCCGCGCCCCCCCCCTATAAGGCGCAAAACCCATCCGAAGGAGGCCTCCATGTCGTTCCGCGCCCGCCATCTGCTCGGGATCGAACATCTGGCCCCGGACGAGATCCGTGCCGTTCTCGATCTGGCGGAACGCTATGTGGATCTGAACCGCCGCACGGTCAAAAGCTCGGATGCGCTGGCGGGCATGACCCAGATCAACATGTTCTTCGAGAACTCCACCCGCACGCAGGCCAGTTTTGAACTGGCGGGCAAGCGGCTGGGGGCCGATGTGATGAACATGAGCGTGGCGCAATCCTCGGTGAAGAAGGGCGAGACGCTGATCGACACGGCGCTGACGCTCAACGCCATGCACCCTGATTTGCTGGTCGTGCGGCACCCGAATTCCGGGGCGGTCAACCTCTTGGCCTCCAAGGTGAATTGCGCCGTGCTGAATGCAGGTGACGGGCGGCATGAACACCCGACGCAGGCCCTGCTGGACGCGCTGACCATCCGCCGCGCCAAGGGCCGCATCCAGCGCCTGACCGTGGCGATTTGCGGTGACATCGCGCATAGCCGGGTGGCGCGCTCGAACCTCATCCTGCTGGGCAAGATGGAGAATCGCATCCGCCTGATCGGCCCGCCAACGCTGATGCCCTCGGGCGTGTCGGAATTCGGCTGCGAGGTTTATGACGACATGCGCGAAGGCCTGAAAGGCGCCGATGTGGTGATGATGCTGCGCCTTCAGAAAGAACGCATGGATGGCGGCTTCATCCCGTCCGAGCGCGAATATTACCACCGCTACGGGCTGGATGCCGAGAAACTGGCCGTGGCCTCGCCCGAGGCCATTGTGATGCATCCCGGCCCGATGAACCGCGGCGTGGAGATCGACGGCGAGATCGCCGATGACATCAACCGCTCGGTCATTCAGGATCAGGTGGAAATGGGCGTGGCCGTCCGCATGGCCTGCATGGACCTTCTCGCCCGCAACCTGCGCGCCGAACGCGGCGCCCGCGCCGTGGGGGCGATGGTGTGAGCCAGATCACCCGCGACCCCTTGCTGGCAGGCCCGCGCCCATTGGCCGAGGGCGAGGTGCTGTTGGAAACCTTCCGCCCGGATCGCGGGGTTTA
>CALKAA010000456.1 GCA_937983495.1 uncultured Gemmobacter sp.
GGAGCCCCGTGGGATATTTTGGAACAGAAAATGGGAGAGGGAGGTGCTGGACATGCGACCTTCTGACGGGAAGACAAAATGCCCTCTTTCCGATACAGGATTTGACCAATATCAAAGCAGCCATCCGGCAGGCCGCTTAAACCGGCCGGAGCAGGACCGACCTCGCGAAGCGCCAGGAGATGAAGATGGATTACGATCACGCACTCGACGCAGCCTTGAAGCGGCTGCATGACGAGGGACGCTATCGCACCTTCATCAATATCGAGCGCAAGCGCGGCAAGTTTCCTCATGCGGTCTGGACGAAACCGGACGGGACCGAGAAGGACATCACGGTCTGGTGCGGCAATGATTATCTGGGGATGGGGCAGCACCCTGTCGTGCTGGCGGCGATGCAGGAGGCGATTGCGACCTGCGGCGCGGGCTCGGGCGGCACGCGCAACATTTCGGGCACGACGGTCTGGCACAAGCGGCTGGAGGCCGAGATCGCCGATCTGCATGGCAAGGAGGCCGCGCTGGTATTCTCCAGCGCCTATGTGGCGAATGATGCCACGCTCAGCACGCTGCCCAAGCTGTTTCCGGGGCTGATCATCTATTCCGACGAATTGAACCATGCCTCGATGATCGAAGGCATCAAGCGCAATGGCGGCGCGAAGCGGGTGTTCCGGCACAATGACGTGGCGCATCTGCGCGCGCTGATCGCGGCGGATGATCCGGCGGCGCCGAAGCTGATCGCCTTTGAATCGATCTATTCGATGGATGGCGATTTTGGCCCCATTGCCGAGATCTGCGATCTGGCGGCGGAGGTTGGCGCGCTGACCTATCTGGACGAGGTGCATGCGGTGGGCATGTATGGGCCGCGCGGGGCCGGTGTGGCGGAACGTGACGGGGTGATGGCGCGGGTCGATATCATCAATGCCACGCTGGGCAAGGCCTTTGGCGTGTTTGGCGGTTATATTGCTGCAAGTGCGAAGATGGTGGATGCGATCCGGTCCTATGCGCCGGGCTTCATCTTTACCACCTCGCTGCCGCCGGCGATTGCGGCGGGGGCGGCGGCCTCCATCGGGTTTCTGAAAACCGGGGAAGGGCAGAAGCTGCGGGATGCGCAGCAACTGCATGCGAAAATCCTGAAGATGCGGTTGAAGGGGCTGGGCCTGCCGATCATCGACCATGGCTCGCATATCGTGCCGGTGGTGATTGGCGACCCGGTGCATTGCAAGATGTTGTCGGACATGATGCTGGATCAGTTCGGCATCTATGTGCAGCCCATCAACTTTCCCACGGTGCCGCGCGGCACGGAGCGCCTGCGCTTTACCCCCTCGCCGGTGCATGACGCGGGCCAGATCGACCATGTTGTGCGCGCCATGGACAGCCTGTGGCGGCATTGTGCGCTGAATCGTGCCGAACAGTCTGCCTGATCGCTGCCGCAGGTGCAAAACGGGCTTGCCCTGTGCTAAGCTAACGGCAATTAGGGATAAGGCGAGTCGTCCAGGGGCGACTCGGTAAACGCCAAAACCAAGGCAGGACGGGACAGGGCGTATGATCGGGCGGATGATCTGGCGGAGGGGCGATCCTTCGGCGGCCGAGGCTGACAAACCCAAGGGTTTCGATGATTTCGAGCTGCGGCTTGGCGACGTGATGCGCGGCGAGCGTGCCACGCTGGGCAAATCGCTGCTGGATGTGCAGCGCGAGTTGAAGATCAAGGCCACCTATATTGCTGCCATCGAAAACTGTGACCTGTCGGCCTTTGAAAGCCAGGGCTTTGTGGCGGGCTATGTGCGCTCTTACGCGCGCTATCTGAATATGGACCCGGATCACGCCTTTGCGCGCTTCTGCAAGGAGGCGAATTTCGAGGTGGCGCATGGCATGTCTGCCGCTGCGGCACCGCAGACGATCACCGCGGCGCGGGCGCGGGCGGGTGTCGCCTCTGCCGACCCCTTTGCCAATCCGAATGCGCTGTTCGTGCCGCGCAGCGAAAGCTGGCTGAGCCGGGTGGAGCCGGGCGCGATTGGCTCGATCCTGGTGCTGGTCGCGCTGACCGGGGCGCTTGGCTATGGCGGCTGGTCGGTGCTGCGCGAGGTGCAGCGCGTGCAACTGGCACCGGGGGATGAGGCCCCGGTGGTCGTGGCCGAGGTGGACCCGCTGGCGAATGTGCAGCGCCTGGCACCGGTGGAACGGGTGAACCCGGAGGTTCTGGCCGCCAATGATCCGGCTCCGCAGCCGGGCAGCCCGGAATTGCTGAACCGGATGCGCCGCCCCGAGGCGCTGGATGTGCCGGTCTTCGTGTCGCGCGATGGCCCGATTGCGGCGATCGACCCGCGCCAGACCGGCAGTTTTGCCGGGCAGGGTGTGGCCCCGGTGGCGGTGACCGCCGAGGCCGATGGCATGACCGCGCCGCTGGCCGATGCCGATCAGGTGCGGGTGGTGGCCGAGGCCAAGCCGGGCGTCGAGATTCTGGCCGTCCGCCCGTCCTGGGTGCGGGTGTCTTCGGCCGATGGCGCGGTGCTGTTCGAGAAGATTCTGGAAGCGGGCGAGCGTTATCAGGTGCCGGCGCTGGAACAGGCGGCCACGCTGCGCTCGGGCAATGCCGGGTCAGTGTATTTTCTGGTGAACGGGCAGGCCTATGGCCCTGCCGCGCCGGGGCCGCAGGTGGTGAAGAATGTCGCGCTGACCGAGGAAGCCCTGACCGGCAAATATGCCGCCGCCAACCTTGAGGATGACGCCGATCTCAAGCGCATCGTGACCGTGGCCGAGGTGCTGCCTGAAGGCGCTGCGCCGCAGCAGTAACCTTGCCGCGAGAGACATGACAAACGGCCTCGGTGTCATTGCGCCGGGGCCGTTTCGTCTTTATCTCTCGGGCCGAAACATCCGAAGGGTTGCCCCCATGTCGCATAATCCTGTTCGTCCCTGGCGCAATATCGAGCGCCGCAAATCGCGCCAGATCCGCGTGGGCAAGGTGCTGGTGGGGGGCGATGCGCCGATCTCGGTGCAGACCATGACCAATACGATCACGCATGATGTGGCGGCCACCATTGAACAGATCCAGCGCTGCGCGGTGGCGGGGGCGGATATCGTGCGGGTCTCTACCCCGGATGAGGAGAGCACGCGGGCGCTGCGCGAGATTGTGGCGGAAAGCCCGGTGCCGATCGTCGCGGATATCCACTTTCACTATAAGCGCGCGATCGAGGCGGCGGAGGCGGGCGCGGCCTGTCTGCGCATCAACCCCGGCAATATCGGCGATGCCAAGCGCGTGGCTGAGGTGGTGCGGGCGGCGAAGGATCACGGCTGTTCGATCCGCATTGGCGTGAATGCCGGGTCGCTGGAAAAGCATCTGCTGGACAAATACGGCGAGCCTTGCCCGGATGCGATGGTGGAGAGCGGCCTCGATCACATCAAGCTGTTGCAGGACAACGATTTTCACGAGTTCAAGATCAGCGTGAAGGCCAGCGACGTGTTTCTGGCCGCTGCCGCCTATCAGGCGCTGGCCGATGCGACCGACGCGCCGATCCATCTGGGCATCACCGAGGCGGGGGGCCTCGTTTCCGGCACGGTGAAATCGGCGGTGGGTCTGGGTAACCTGCTCTGGGCCGGGATTGGCGATACGATCCGGGTGAGCCTGTCCGCCGATCCGGTGGAGGAGGTGAAGGTCGGGTTCGAGATCCTGAAATCGCTGGGCCTGCGGCACCGGGGCGTGACGATCATTTCCTGCCCGTCATGCGCGCGGCAGGGGTTTGACGTGATCAAGACCGTGGCGGCGCTGGAAGAACGGCTGGCGCATGTGACCACCTCGATGAGCCTGTCGATCATCGGCTGCGTGGTGAACGGACCGGGCGAGGCCTTGATGACCGATATCGGCTTCACCGGCGGCGGGGCGGGTTCGGGGATGGTCTATCTGGCGGGGAAGCAGAGCCACAAGCTGTCGAATGAACAGATGGTGGATCATATCGTGGAGCAGGTGGAGAAGAAGGCGGCAGAGCTGGAGGCCGCGAAGGAGGGGTGAGGCCTGCTTCGGTGGTGCCTGTTCAGGCACCACCCGCAATCACGGCGCGGTCAGCCCCGCGAGAAATGCAGCATAGGTCTGGCTGGGAACCGACATGGCGTCGGTCTGGTTGGCCGGTGCCTTGCCTTCGATCATCTTGCGGATGGATGGCAGCATGTCTGGCGGGCAAAGTTTCGCAACCCAACGACCGGTGCGTTCAACCTTGTAAACCTCGACCCAATCACTTTCCGCCCAGATCCGCAGAAATGTATCAAGGCCGCTCAGGAATTCGGCAGGGTTTTCGACCGCAACCTCTGACAATTTACGACGGGCAGAGGGGCGCATGCTGGCAAACATCGCTGCCAGTTCCGCCGCAGGGCTTGACGCCTGAGAAACGGCAATGGGCATGCGAATGAGAACGTTCATGGCTCCGGGTCCAATTCGATACAAGTCCCCATTTCTTTCTTGAAAAGTTCGAGGACCGCAAGCGTTTGTTGACGTGTTGGCGAGGTTTCTTTGCAAAACCTACCACTGGAAACGTTAAGAAACCACTTAAGTTCCCCATCTTCGGTCTCATCCAGAAAAAGTTCGCCGGCAATACGGACGGGTTTTCCGGGGCAAAGAGTAGGGTGACCCAGTTTCTTCTCGTTGAATTTCTCTAGCCTTGGAAAGCCAGCTATTCCGGGCTTCTCGTGCGGGGAGAACTCTTCGACGGCAATCCAGACTTGGCAATCCTCGTCCATCACCCAAATCAACAACATGGCCCGCGTCGCATGGCTGAAAAGGCAATGCTTGGCTGGGACCAACAAGGCTTGCAACGCAGCGCCGCTGGCAGAGTTCAATTCCGTCAAGCTGAGAGGACTATGGGTCGCTTCCCAAGTGTTGACGTTGCTCGCCTGACGCAGGGGGCCATAGAGGTGATCGGGCGTGAGGGCGGTCATTGAGGAGTCCGTTGCCTTCGGATGCGCCGCTTTAGGTAGAGTTGTGGCGCGCTTGATGCAACAGGAAAGGTTCTGCCGGGGCTTGGCGCCCCGGCCTTTCGCCATCAGCCCTTGCTGGCGCGTTCGCTTTCGACGATTTCGCGCATGCCTTCGAGGGGCACATAGCCGCGCAGCATGGCGCCTTCGATCACGAAGCTGGGGGTGCCGTTGATCTGCATGGCCATGCCAAGGGCGTGGTTGGCGTCGATCACGGCCTTGACCTCGGGGCTTTCCATCTTGGCGAGGATGGCGGGCGCGTCAAGGCCCAGTTCGGTGGCGAGTGCGCTCATCGCCTCGGGGGTGGCGTCGCCGCGCAGGGCGATCAGCGCGTCATGGGCCTTTTTATAGGCCTCGTCCCCGGCCACCAGGCGGGTGGCAATGGCGAATTTGGCGGAGGTGAGCGATTCCTCGCCCAGAATGGGATATTCCTTGAAGATCAGGCGGATATTGCCATCCGATTTCACCAGCTCCTCGACCTCGGTATAGGCCTTGCGGCAATAGCCGCAGCGGTAATCGAGAAATTCGACCAGCGTGATGTCGCCCTGCGGATTGCCGCCGACCCAATCGGCGGGGTTTTGCATGAGGTCGGCCTTATGGGCCTGCACCAGTTCGATATCGGCGCTGGCCTCGGCCTGGGCCTGCTTGTCCTCCAGCACCTTGAAGACCTCGAGCATGACTTCGGGGTTTTCCAGCAGATAGGCCTTCACCTCGGCGCGGAAGGCGTTGCGTTCGGCGTCTGACATGGCGGTCAGGTCGAGGGCGGCGGCGGGGAGGGTGAGGCTGAGGGCCAGCGCGGTGGTGGCAAGTAGGCGGGTCATGCGGTCTCCTGTCGGTGTCTGCCTGCTTGACGCTGCGCGCGGTGCGGGCCAGTGTGCCGCCCGATCAGCCGGGCGGATGCGCGGCGACTTTAAGGGGGCTTTCATGCGGGTTTCAAGTCGGTCTCTGGTCGATCCCTTCATCGTGATGGATGTGATGGAGCGGGCGCGCAGCCTGGAGGCGGCGGGGCGCAGCATCATCCATATGGAGGTGGGCCAGCCCGGCACGCCTGCGCCCAAGGGCGCGTTCTCGGGGTTGCAGGCGGCGATGGGGGCGGGGCCTTTGGGCTATACCGTGGCGCTTGGCCTGCCGGAGCTGCGGGCGGGGATCGCGGCGCTTTACAAGCGCTGGTATGGCGTGACGCTGAACCCGGAGCGGGTGGTGGTGACGGCGGGGTCTTCGGCGGCGTTTCTGCTGGCCTTCACCGCGCTGTTCGAGGCGGGCGACAAGGTGGGCCTGGGCGAGCCGGGCTATCCGTCTTACCGGCAAATCCTCAAGGCGCTGTCGCTGGAGGCGGTGGGGATTCCGGCGGCCTTGGAAAACCGTTTGCAGCCGGTGCCGGGGGATCTGGAAGGGTATGACCTGCAAGGGCTGATCGTGGCGAGCCCCGGCAACCCGTCGGGGACGATGCTGGATCATGCGGCGCTGAAGGCGCTGATCGGGCATTGCGCGGAACGCGGCATCCAGTTCGTGTCGGACGAAATCTATCACGGGCTGCATTATGGCGCGCGGGCGGTGAGTGCGCTGGAGATCAGCGATGATGTCTATGTGATCAACAGTTTCTCCAAATATTTCAGCATGACGGGCTGGCGCATCGGCTGGATGGTGGTGCCGGAGGATCATGTGCGCGTGGTGGAGCGGCTGGCGCAGAACATGTTCATCTGTCCGCCCCATGCCAGCCAGGTGGCGGCGCTGCATGCGCTTGATTGCATTGACGAGCTGGAGGCGAACCGGGCGGTTTATGCCGAGAACCGGCGGCTGATGCTGGAGGGGCTGCCAAAGGCGGGGTTTGACAAGATCGCGCCGCCGGATGGGGCCTTTTATATTTACGCCGATGTGAGCGGTCTCACCGAAAATTCACTCGAATTCGCGGCGGAAATTCTGGAACATGCGGGCGTGGCGGTGACGCCGGGGCTTGATTTCGACCCGCGGCGCGGGGCGCGGACCTTGCGGTTTTCCTATGCGCGGGCGACGGCGGATATTGTGGAAGGTTTGGCGCGGTTGCAGGCTTTCATGGCACAGCGCGGCTGAGAGGGCGGATTTTGGATATTTGGGCCAAGATGAAGGGGCTTGCCGTTGTGCTGGGCCTGCTGGCGGCGGGGCCTTTGGGCGCGCAGGAGCTGACGGGGCTGGCGCGGCTTTTGCCGGAGGCGAGCCGGATCGAGGCCTCGGGCGCGGGCGTCTCGGTCGATCTGGCGATCAGCCAGCCGGTGCCCTGGCGCGTGCGGGTGATGGACGAGCCGCCGCGGCTGGTGATGGATTTCCGCGAGGTGGATTGGCAGGGCATTGGCCAGTTGGACAAGAGCGGTCTGGCCGATCTGAGGGCGGGGACGTTCCGGCCCGGCTGGTCGCGGCTGGTGGCGGAATTGCCGGGGCCGATGGCGGTGGCGCAGGCGGGGATGCTGACGGATGGCAGCACGCGCGTCACCGTGCAGTTGGAGCCGGTGAGTGCAGAGGTGTTTGCCGCGAAGGCCAGCCTGCCGGAGCCGCAGGAATGGGCGCTTCCGAAAGCGGCGGATATTCCCAAGGCCGAGCCGCGCCATGATGGCACGCTGGTGGTGGTGCTGGACCCCGGCCATGGCGGCATTGATCCCGGCGCCGAGCGAGGCGAGGTGAAGGAGGCCGATCTGGTGCTGACTTTCGCGCGCGAGCTGAAAGAATTGATGATGCGCGATGGCGATACGATTGTGGTGCTGACGCGTGAGGAAGATGTGTTCGTGCCGCTGGAGACCCGCATTTCGGTGGCGCGGGCGGCGGGGGCGGATGTGTTCCTGTCGCTGCATGCCGATGCGATTGCGGAAGGCGAGGCGGTGGGGGCCACGGTTTACACGCTGTCGGACGAGGCTTCGGACGCGGCGGGCAAGACGCTGGCCGAGCGGCATGACCGGGCCGACCTGCTGGCGGGCGTCGATCTGACGGAGCAGGATGACATGGTGGCGCGGGTCTTGATGGATATGGCGCGCACCGAGACGGAGCCACGGGTGGAGCGACTGGCCGATGCGCTGGTGGCCGCGATTCAGCGGCAGGACTTGCGGATGCATCGCCGCCCCAGGCAGGAGGCCGGGTTTTCGGTGCTGAAATCGCCCGATATTCCCTCGGCGTTGCTGGAGCTGGGCTTTTTGTCCTCGGATCGTGATCTGAAACGCTTGCAGGACAAGGCGTGGCGCGCGAAAATGGCGGCGGCCGTGCGCGAGGGATTGCGCGGCTGGGCCAAGGATGAGGCGGCGCGGGCGGGTTTGCGCTAAGCGGGCTGGTGGCGGTTTTCGAGGTTTTGACCTTGAGCGCCTTTGCCCCTATATGGGGCGGCGACCCGGTGGATCGGGCACTTGCGGGGGTAGTGGTGTGACGCGCTTCATCGGGTCTTTCTTCGGGGCCATCTTCACCTTTCTGACGCTGGGCACCCTGTTCGGGGCTCTGACGATCGGGGCGGTGCTGTGGATGTATTCGCGCGACCTGCCAAGCCATGAGAGCCTGGCGCAATACAAGCCGCCGATCATCAGCCGCATCTATGATGCCGAAGGCCGCATGATCGACGAATTCGCCGAAGAGCGGCGGCTGTTCGTCTCGATCCAGGATATGCCGGATCTGGTGAAATATGCTTTCATCAGTGCGGAAGACAAGAATTTCTATACCCACCAGGGGTTTGACCTGCTGGGCATCGCCTCGGCGGCGCGGGATGCGCTTCAGGGCGGGCGGCTGCGCGGGGCTTCGACCATTCCGCAGCAGGTGGCCAAGAACTTCCTGCTGTCGGGCGACCGCACGGCGGAGCGGAAGATCAAGGAGATCATCCTTTCGACCCTTCTGGTGGATGCGCTGCCCAAGGACCGCATTCTGGAACTGTATCTGAACGAGATCTATCTGGGCCAGAACAGCTATGGCGTGGCGGCGGCGGCGCTGACCTATTTCAACAAATCGCTGACCGCGCTGGCCCCGCATGAGGCGGCGACGCTGGCGGCGATGCCGCGCGAGCCTGCGCGCTCGCATCCGGTGCGCGACCATGACAAGGTGGTGCGGCGCCGCAATGAGGTGCTGCGCGAGATGCGCGACAATGGCTATCTGGACGAGGCCACCTATCAAAGCGAGATCACCGCGCCGCTGAAATCGGTGCAGAATGGCGATTACCCGGCCTTCCGCAGCACGCTGCCGCCGCGCGATTACTTCACGGATGAAATCCGCCGCCAGCTTTCGGGCAGTTTCGGGCAGAAGGAGTTCTTCTCGGAAGGGTTCTCGATCCGCGCCACGGTGGACCCGGAATTGCAGGCGGCGGCGGCCAAGGCGTTGCGGCAGGGCCTGGAGAAATATGACCGTGGGCAGGGCGTCTGGCGCGGCACGGGGCAGGTGGTCAGCCCGGACCGGCTGACCTCGGAGGCGGATTGGCGCGCGGCCTTGGCCGAGGTGCAGGTGCCGCGCGACATCGAGGGCTGGCATCCGGCAGTGGTGCTTTCGCTGGGCGAGAGTGCGGCGCGCATCGGCATCGAAGGCGTGGCGGAAGATGAGGACGGCCATTTCATCCCCGCGGAGGATGTGACCTGGGCGCGCAAGCGGCTGGCCAATGGCGATCTGGGCCGGAAGGCCCGTGTGGCCAGCGATCTGGTCGATGTGGGCGATGTGGTGCTGGTGCGCGCCATGACCTCGGATAGCGACGGCAGTTTCCTGCGCTGGACCCTGCGGCAGGTGCCGGAGGTCGAGGGCGCCTTCATGGCCATGGATGTGAATTCGGGCCGCGTGTTGGCGATGCAGGGCGGGTTCTCCTATCAGGACAGCGAGCTGAACCGCGCCAGTCAGGCGATGCGGCAGCCGGGGTCGAGCTTCAAGCCGCTGGTCTATGCGGCGGCGCTGGACAGCGGCTTTACGCCCGCGACCATCGTGGTCGATGCGCCGATCGAGCTGGACACGCCGCAAGGGTTGTGGCGGCCGAAGAACGCCTCGAACAAGTTCTATGGCCCCACGCCTTTGCGCACCGGGATCGAGCAGAGCCGGAACCTGATGACGGTGCGGATTGCGCAAGAGGTCGGCATGGATACGGTGGCGGGCTATGCCGAGCGCTTTGGCATCTATGACCGGATGAACGCCTTCCTGTCCAATTCGCTGGGCGCGCAGGAAACCACGCTGCTGAAGATGGTGACAGCCTATGCGATGCTGGCCAATGGCGGCGAGCGGGTGGAGGCCACACTGGTGGACCGGGTGCAGGATCGCTACGGCAAGTCGGTCTACAAGCATGATCCGCGCAAATGCGAGGATTGCGATGCGGCGCTGTTGCCCAGGGGGCAGGCCCCCAAGATCACCTCCTCGCGCGAGCGGGTGATCGACCCGATCACCGCCTATCAGATCACCTCGATGATGGAAGGCGTGGTGGAGCGCGGCACGGCGCGGGGCATCAACCTGCCGGTGCCGGTGGCGGGCAAGACCGGCACGACCAATGACGCCAAGGATGTGTGGTTCATCGGCTATACCTCCAATATCGCGGCGGGCTGCTATATCGGCTATGACAATCCGCGCACGCTGGGCGGCAAGGCCTCTGGCGGCGGATTGTGTGGCCCGGTCTTCGAGGCCTTCATGCGCCCGGCGATCAAGAAATATGGCGGGGCCAAGTTTGCCGTGCCGCCGGGCGGCTATTTCGCCAAGATCGACCGTTTCAGTGGCGCGCGGCTATCGGATTCGGCGCAGGGCGACAATGTGATCTCGGAATATTTCCGCGAGGGCGACGATCCGGCAGGCGGCGGCGGCGTCTTTGTGGATGGCGGTTTTGCCATGGGCGAGAACCTGCCGCTGTTCAGCGCGGGCGAAACCGATGGCGGGGCGGCGCAGGTCACCACGGCCAGCGGCCAGACCAAGATCATTCCGAAGAAAAAGGCCGATTTCGGCACGCTGTCCTCGGGCGGGCTTTACTGAAAGGCAGCTTGCCGGAATTGCATGGGCCGGGTAAGAACCCGGCCTGACCCCTTCATGTTGTGACGGAAGACCTCAAGATGCGCGCTGAAACCCTGTCTCAAGCCGATGCCATCCGCAAGTCGCTGGCCCTGCTGGCACAGCGCATGGATTACGAGATGGCGCCGCATCGGTTGGAGGAATTCAACGCGATGATCGAAGACCCGAACCTGTGGAACGATCCGGCCAAGGCGCAAAAGCTGATGCGCGAGCGGCAGGCGCTGATGGATGCGGTCGGCACCTATCGCATGATCGAGGCCGGGTTGAATGACAATCTGGAACTGATCGAGATGGGCGAGGCCGAGGGCGACGCCGATATCGTGACCGAGGCCGAGGCCGCGATCAAGGCGCTGGTGGAAACCGCGCGCGCCAAGGAGCTGGAGGCGTTGCTGGATGGCGAGGCCGATGGCAATGACACCTTCCTCGAGATCAACGCAGGTGCCGGCGGCACCGAAAGCTGCGACTGGGCCTCGATCCTCGCGCGGATGTACACCCGTTGGGCGGAAAAGAAGGGTTACAAGGTCGAGTTGCAATCCATGTCGGAAGGCGAGGAGGCCGGGATCAAATCGGTCGCCTACAAGATCAGCGGGCCGAATGCCTATGGCTGGCTGAAATCGGAAAGCGGCGTGCATCGTCTGGTGCGCATCTCGCCCTACGATTCGGCGGCGCGGCGGCACACGTCGTTCAGCTCGGTCTGGGTCTATCCGGTGGTGGATGACAATATCGAGATCGAAGTGCTGCCGCATGAAATTCGGATCGACACCTATCGGTCGTCCGGTGCGGGGGGGCAGCACGTCAACACCACCGACTCGGCAGTGCGGATCACCCACCTGGCGACGGGGATCGTGGTCACTAGCTCGGAAAAATCGCAGCACCAGAACCGCGACATTGCCATGAAGGCGCTGAAATCGCGGCTGTATCAGATGGAACTGGACAAGCGGAATGCGGCGATCAACGCGGCGCATGAGGCCAAGGGCGATGCGGGCTGGGGCAACCAGATCCGGTCTTACGTCTTGCAGCCCTATCAGATGGTGAAGGATCTGCGCACCGGCTATGAGACCTCGGACACGGACGGCGTGCTGAACGGCGATCTGGACCGGTTCATGCAGGCCACTCTGGCCATGGATGTGGCCGGCAAGAGCCGCGCCGAGGCCACCGCCGAGGATTGATCGGGGCGCGCGCCTATCCTGCGGAGCAAATACATCTTTTCCAATGGTCCTACCTGCGGTTAGCCTGCCCTGAAAGGGGAGGACGATATGTCGCAGAGCGAGGTGAGCGGATCACGGGCACCAGAGATCAACGAAGTGAGTTTCGCGGATCTGCGGGATAGTCTTGCGGCGGGCTGGCGCGATTTCACTCGCGCGCCGCTGTATGGCATGGGCTTTGCGCTGGTCTATGTGCTGGGCGGGTGGCTGGTGTTCTGGGCGCTGACCACCAAGGGGCAATTGTGGTGGACGCTGCCCGCCAGCGCGGGCTTTCCCATTCTGGGGCCGTTCATCGCGGTGGGCTTTTATGAAATCTCGCGGCGGCTGGAGGCCGGGCTGCCACTGGACTGGCCCGGCATCGCAGGGGTGATCCTGCGCGAACGCAACCGGCAGATCCCGTCGATGGCGGCGGTGATCGTGATCTTCTTCCTGTTCTGGAACTTCCTGGCGCATATGATTTTCGCGCTGTTTCTGGGCACCATGTCGCTGACCAATATCACCAGCTCGCTGGAGGTTTTCGCCACGCCCAACGGGTTGATGATGCTGGCGATCGGCACGGCTTTGGGGGCGGTGATCGCCACGCTTCTGTTCGGGCTGACGGTGGTGAGCCTGCCTTTGCTGCTGGACCGCGAGGTGGATTTCGTGACGGCGATGCTGACCAGCCTTGGGCTGGTGATGGCCAATCCGCTGGTCATGCTGAGCTGGGGCGCGCTGGTGGCGGGGCTGCTGTTTCTGGCCATGCTGCCCGGCTTTCTGGGCCTGTTCGTGGTGCTGCCGGTGCTGGGGCATGCGACATGGCATCTGTATCGGCGCGCGCTGTCCTGACGGCGCATGAAAAAAGGCGCTCGGAGGAGCGCCTTTTTCAGGATCGGGTTGAGGCGGATCAATCGACCTTGGGGCCGGCGATCTGCTTCACGCCATTCAGCGGGTCGTCCTGACGCTGGACCGAACCCTCGAAATGGGCACCGCTTTCGATGGCGATGGTCTTGTGGATGATGTCGCCCTCGACCCGCGCGGTGGAGGTGAGGCGCACTTTCAGGCCGCGCACACGGCCGATGACGCGGCCATTGACCACGATGTCATCGGCGACGATCTCGCCGCGGATGGTGGCGGTTTCGCCGACGGTCAGCAGATGGGCGCGGATGTCGCCCTCGACCGTGCCTTCGACCTGAATATCGCCGGTGGTCTTCAGATTGCCGACCACGGTGAGATCGGAGGACAGCACCGAAGCATTGGGCTTGGCCTTCATGCCAGCCGAGAAATCCATGGCGGGCTTGGTGGCGGGCAGCTCCGGGGCTTTCGGCTTCTCTGCCTCAACCTGTTTCGGACCGGGTTCGTTGATTCTGGATTTAGAAAACATCGCTTGCTGCCTTGATGAAGGTCATCGGATTGACCGGGCGGCCCCCGACATGAACCTCGTAGTGAAGGTGGGTGCCGGTGGACCGGCCTGAATTGCCCATATCACCGATCCGGTCGCCGCGCGATACTTTTTGACCGACGGAGACGCGGATTTCGGACATGTGACCATAGAGGGTTTCGATGCCAAAGTCATGGCGGATCTGCACCATGCGGCCATAGCCATTGCCCCAGCCCGCCTTGATCACCACGCCATCGGCGGTGGCGTAAAGCGGGGTGCCATAGGCCCCGGCAAAATCCAGCCCCTCATGGCGGCGGGTGCCCCGCCCGAAGGGGTCGTTGCGCGTGCCAAAGCCCGAGGTGAAGCGGTAATTGCCCGAGGGGATCGGATTGGCGAAAGGGGCCTTCACGGCGGCCAGGCGATACATGTTCATGCGGTCAAGGCCTTGCAGCACGGTATTGGCGCGGGCCTCATCCTCGCTCAGGGCTCCGCCCTTGGTGGAGACGATGGGCATCAGCGGCCCGCCCTGACCGGAATAGCCCTTGCGGACCTGATCGAGCAGGCTGTCGGGCGACATGCCGGCGGCGCGGAACATCTTGTCCAGCGGCTCCATCGAGACGGTGACGGCCTCTTCCAGACGGGCAAAGATGGCGTCATTGCGCAGCGCCATCTCATCCTTGGCGCGCTGGATCGCGGCGGCATCCTCGCGCGCGACCTCGGCCATTTTCGACATCTCGTCACGTTCGCGCGCAGTCTGGCCAAGCGCGCCGGACATGAAGCCGATGGTGGCCAGCGCGTCGCGGGCGCGGCCAAGTTCGGTGCTGCCCGATTGCGAGGCCAGCGCGATGGTGGTGCGCTCCAGCGCCTCGCGGGCGTCGTCACGTTCCACAATGGCGCGGCGCAGCGTGTTCTGGATCACGTCGATGCCGGTCTCCAGCTCCTTGCGGCGATCTTCGGAGGCGAGCAGGCGGGCCTGCATCTCGCTCACCTCGGCCAGTGCGAGGTTGAAGCGGTCTTGCGCGCGGGAGGCCTCCTCGGCGCGCAGGTCGCGGTCGGTGGACAGTGCGGTGAGGCGTTGTTCAAACAATTGCTGCTGCATCGCCGCCTGATCGGCATCGGACCCCGCCGCGATGCTGTCCATCAGGATGATCGAGGTGGCGATGAAGGTCCAGGCCATGAGAAGGCCGCCGGTGGTCAGCGCGACGGCCTGCGTCATGGGGCGCAGGCGGATGAAACGGGTGCCTTCGTCGGATTTCAGGAACAGGCGCTGCTCGGGCAGCCAGTTTTCCAGCGTCGCGTTGATCCGGTAGGCAAGGCGGTGAAGCACGTGTGATTTCCCTGATCTGGTCGGGCAGCAGGTTGGGGCCGCTCAGATGTGACGGCGCTGCGTCACAGCCATGCGCCATTTGGCCTTAGTGCTTAAAGCCGCGAAGGGGCGGGCTGCAACGGTTTTGGGCGGCCGCGGGGCAGTTTTGCCTATGAGATGAACGGTTTCGGCAACATCCTGCCGATGGGACGCGCCTATTCGGCATAGCTGGGCGGCTTGATCCCTTCGGCGAGGGGCCAGTAGAAATCGGGCGGCAGGCCCGCTTCGGCGCGTTTTTCCTCGTTGAAGGGCGGTTTGGGGCTGCCGTGGAAATAGCGGCGGACAAGGGCGTGAAACTCGGCCTTGGGGTCCAGCCCGTCGCGGCCACAGAGCCAGTTGAACCATTTGGCGCCATAGGCGACATGGCCCACTTCCTCGGCATAGATGGTTTCCAGCGCGGCCACGGCATCGCTGGCCCCGGCGGCGCGGAAGATCTCGATCATGCCGGGGGTGACATCAAGGCCGCGCGCCTCCAGCACCATGGGCACCACGGCGAGGCGGCCATGCAGATCGCCTGCGGTGTCTGACGCGGCCTGCCACATGCCCGCATGGGCGGGAAGCGCGCCGTAATGGCTGCCCATGGCCTCCAGACAGTCGCAGATCAGGTTGAAATGGCGCGATTCCTCGGCTGCCGATTTCACCCAGTCATCATAGAAGCCCAAGGGCATCGGGATATGGCCGAAACGGGCGATGATGTCCCAATGCAGATCGACGGCGTTCAGTTCGATATGCGCCACGGCATGCAACAGGGCGATGCGGCCAAGC
>CALKAA010000457.1 GCA_937983495.1 uncultured Gemmobacter sp.
AAAGAGGGGGCGCGAGCGCCCCCTTCTTACGCCGCCTCCCGACGCGTGGCCCGGCTGCCGGGTTTCGTCTCGCTGCGGGATGCGGCCACCGGCTCCCGCATCAACTCCTCGATGAACAGGCTCAGCAATTGTGGCCGCCCGCTGACGCCCGCCTTGCGATAGATCGCATTGGTCTGTGCCTTGACCGTGCCTTCCGAGGTCTCGCGCAGCGCTGCAATCTCGGCGGTAGACAGGCCCTTGATGGCAAACAGCGCCACATCGCGCTCCGCCGGGGTCAGGCCCCATTCGGCAAAGCGTTCGGTCAGCAATTCGTTGAACTCGCCCGAGGCGCGGCGCAGGCTGGCCTCGGCATGGTTGCGCTCGCCCAGCACCAGCCACAGCGCATAGGCCCCAAGCCCCAGCCCGGTCAGCAGGCCGATGCCCGCACCCAGCTCGATCAACTCGCGCAATTGCCACGAGATCGGCTTGTCGCGCAGCCCCACCACCGACGACAGGATGTCAAACAGAAACACCCCGGCACACAGCACCTGCAAGGCCAGCAAAGCGCCGATGCCCACCGCGCCCCGTGTCAGATGCTGGCGCAAGAATCTGCGCGAGATAGGGCTCATTCCAGATCCGTATCAACAGAGAAGCCGTCGCCCACAGTGGTTCCCGGCTCCACCAGATCGACAACTTTGTCACCATCGCTTTCAATACGCGTGACTGTGGCTGCACCCATGGCGGGGTTCATTGCATTCACGCCCTCGCCCTTGGCCATCCGTGGGATCATCATCTCGTAATCGCGCAAGATCTCGCCCGTGTTCGGGTTGATCACGATTTCGCGCCGCATTTCCCCCTGCACGGCGTTCACCCGCAAACGGCCCAGCCAAGTGTAGCTGGTCTCGATCTTCTGATAACCTTGCTCGCGCAATTGTCGCGCGACAGTCTCGGCCACGCTTTCGGCACTGGCGGGCAAGGCCAGTGCCAGCGCCGTTGCAAACCCCAGGATGATTCTGTGCATCGTCATCTCCAGAAAAAGGCCTTTCACCTGAAAAGCCACCCCGCTTGTGGCGGGGTGGCGTGATGGAAAGGGCCGGGCCAGACAGTCTCTTTCGCAAGAGCCTCCGTCTGGGAAACTCGCATCACAAGCAGCACTGGGTCAAGCACCCGGCCTCGCCAGCATCAGTCGCGGCAATGCATCTGGCGCGGCGTCCAGACACATTCGCCGCCGCTTTTCTCGACCGTATTGCGTGCCTGTGCCGGCGCACGGCCCAGGCCTTCGCCATCCGCCATGGTCTCGCGGATGCGGGGTTCGATGTCATTGGGATCGACGCCCAGATCGGTCACGTCATCCCCGGTCACTTCCAGCGTCACCGGCTCATTCAGCTGCGGCTCATCCACCTGCGGTTCGTCCACCGCCCCATCATCACCTTCGCCGCCGCCGATATCCGAAGGCTCATCAATGGGTTCGCCGGTGCAGGCCTCGCAGAAATCCGGGCTGCCGCCTGTCCACATATCGGGTTCGCCCTCGGGCATCGGATCGACGGATACGTCCGGCCCCTCAAGCGATACCGCCCCGCCATCATCCACCGGCGTATCGTCGCCCTCGGCCAATGCCGGACCAGCCAGCAGGGCCGAAACCGCCACGCTCACCAGCAGTTTACGCAGGTTTGCAGTCATCATCTGTCATACTCCACATCACATGTGATCTGCTCGATCACGTTGCACATCTGCCTGAACCTGCCCGCCTGCCGCCTGTGTCGCGGCCTGTGCTTCGTTTCAGGGCAAGGTCAGCAAGCCATGCCACTGGACTTCACGCCATTGTGTAATCGTTTAAAAGCATACCCCCGGAGGCAGGCGCGCGGCTGCATCCGGGGGCTAAACTTTCGTTTATGAAGAAAAGCTGAAGGCTTTTCTTACACTTTCATGTCGAAACCGAGGTGTTTGGCCACGGTGAAGATGTCCTTGTCGCCACGCCCGCACATGTTCATCACCAGGATATGATCCTTGGGCAGGGTGGGGGCCAGCTTGATCACATGGCCAAGCGCATGGCTCGGCTCCAGCGCCGGGATGATTCCCTCCAGCTTGCAGCAGAGTTGAAATGCCTCCAGCGCCTCGGCATCGGTGATGCTGACATATTCGGCGCGGCCGGTGTCATGCAGCCAGGCATGTTCCGGCCCGATGCCGGGGTAATCCAGGCCTGCGCTGATCGAGAAGCCTTCCAGAATCTGCCCATCCGGGTCTTGCAGCAGATAGGTGCGGTTGCCATGCAGCACGCCGGGGCGCCCGCCAGTCAGGCTCGCGCAATGCTGCATCCGGTCATCCACGCCCTTGCCGCCGGCTTCGACCCCGATGATTCGCACCGACGGATCATCGAGGAAGGGGTAAAACAGCCCCATCGCATTCGAGCCGCCGCCAATCGCCGCGATCACCGTATCGGGCAAGCGGCCTTCGCCCTCTTGCTCGGCCAATTGCCAGCGCACTTCCTTGCCGATGATCGACTGGAAGTCGCGCACCATCGCCGGGTAGGGATGCGGCCCCGCCACCGTGCCGATGCAATAGAAGGTGTCGCGCACATTGGTCACCCAATCGCGCAGCGCATCATTCATCGCATCTTTCAGCGTGCCGCGACCGCTGGTCACCGGCACCACCTCCGCCCCCAGCAGCCGCATGCGGAAGACGTTCGGCGCCTGCCGCTCCACATCATGCGCGCCCATATAGACCACGCATTTCAGCCCGAACTTGGCGCAAACCGTCGCCGTCGCCACGCCATGCTGGCCCGCGCCGGTTTCCGCGATGATCCGGGTCTTGCCCATGCGCCGCGCCAGAATGATCTGGCCCAGCACATTGTTGATCTTGTGCGCG
>CALKAA010000458.1 GCA_937983495.1 uncultured Gemmobacter sp.
GTCGGGCAGGCTCTGGCTCCAGGTGGCTTCGCCGTAGGTGTAGTTCGAGGCGCCAGCCGCCGCGCAGGGGCCGGGCAGCGCGGTTCCAGCCGCCGCGCAAGCCCTGCATCCAGCGTGGTGACCGAAATGCCCACCCGCACCAGTCCCCGCGCCGCCATGGGCACCAGCAGGTCCAGATCGCGCTCGATCAGCGTGCCCTTGGTGGTGATTGCGGTCGGGTGGTTCCAGTCATGCAGCACCTGCAAGACGCCGCGCATCAGGCGATGCTCGGCCTCGCAGGGCTGGTAAGGATCGGTGTTGGTGCCAAGCGCCAGCGGAGCCACCTGATAGCCCTTGCGCCCGATCTCACTGGCCAGCACCGTGTCAATCCCCGGTCGCGCGATCAGCCGGGTTTCAAAATCCAGACCCGGCGAAAGGTTCAGATAGGCGTGGCTGGGCCGGGCATAGCAATAGATGCAGCCATGCTCGCATCCCCGATAAGGGTTCACGCTGCGATCAAACGGCAGATCGGGCGAGCGGTTGTAGCTGATGGCCGAACGTGGTCGCTCCAGCCGAATCTCGGTGCGCAGAAGCTGCGCCTCCTCTGGCATATCCCAGCCATCGACCAGCACTTCGCGCTGCACTGGCTCGAACCGGCCAGTCGCATTGCTATCTGCGCCACGCGCGCGGATCACCGCCTCTGGTCGAAGATTGCCCGGTTTGCTCATGATCAATATTAGAACATTTCATGAACTGTCCGCAAGCCCGACCCTTGACTGTCGCCTTTGTTTGCGGCCATGTCGGAAAGCGCAAAGTGGACGCGTCGCAATCGGCGCATTCAGGTGGCAGACCCCTTCCCGCAGGAGCCGAAAATGGCCGACGAAGACGATATCATCCTTTCCGAACTGAACGACGAAGAGCTTGTCCTGCAAATGCACGACGATCTCTATGATGGTCTGAAGGAAGAGATCGAAGAGGGTGTCGAAATCCTGCTGGAGCGCGGCTGGACCCCCTATGACGTGCTGACCAAGGCCCTGGTCGCCGGCATGACCATCGTGGGTGCCGACTTCCGCGACGGTATCCTGTTCGTGCCGGAAGTGCTGCTGGCCGCCAATGCCATGAAGGCGGGTATGGCGATCCTCAAGCCGCTGCTGGCCGAAACCGGTGCCCCGCGCATGGGCAAGATGGTCATCGGCACCGTCAAAGGCGACATCCACGACATCGGCAAGAACCTCGTCGGCATGATGATGGAAGGTGCCGGTTTCGAGGTGATCGACCTTGGCATCAACAATGCTGTCGAGAAATATCTCGAGGCGCTTGAAAGCGAAAAGCCCGACATTCTTGGCATGTCGGCTCTGCTGACCACCACCATGCCCTATATGAAAGTCGTGATCGACACGATGAAGGAAAAGGGCATGCGCGAGGATTACATCGTGCTGGTCGGTGGCGCACCGCTGAACGAGGAATTCGGCAAGGCCATTGGCGCAGACGGCTATTGCCGCGATGCCGCCGTGGCGGTCGAAATGGCCAAGTCCATGGTTGCACGCAAGCATAACAGCCTGTGATCCCGGCCCTATGGCAACGCAAGGCCCCGGCTTGTCCGGGGTCTTTTGCTTTCTGGCCCCAGCCCCTAGGATATTGCCATGACTCTGCCCGATGACAGCACCCTGACCAGCGCCGGTCTCGCCCCTGAGGGCGGGCGCGTCTTGTTGCTGGCCTGCGGGGCGCTGGCGCATGAGGTGCTGGCGATCAAGCGCGCGGGCGGCTGGGATCATCTGGATCTGCAATGCCTGCCCGCCAATCTGCACCTCTGGCCCGACCGTATCCCGGCGGCGGTGGAGGCTGCTGTGAAGGCCGCCCCGCATGAGCGCGTCTTTGTGCTTTATGCCGATTGCGGCACGGGCGGGCAGTTGCAGGCCACTTGCGACCGGCTGGGGGTCGAGATGATCGCCGGGCCGCATTGCTATTCGTTTTTCGAGGGCAATGACCGCTTCGCGGAAATTGCAGAGGAGGAGATCACCGCCTTCTACCTCACCGATTTCCTGACGCGGCAATTCGATGCCTTTGTCTGGCGCCCGATGGGCTTTGACCGCCACCCCGAGCTGATCCCGATGATGTTCGGCCACTACACCAAGCTGGTTTATCAGGCGCAGACCGATGACCCCGCGCTGGATGCCAAGGCGCAAGAGGCCGCCACCCGGCTGGGTCTCGCCTATGAGCGGCGCTTGACCGGCTATGGCGATCTCGCCCCCTTCATTGCAAAAGCTGCGAAAGACCCCGCATGAGCCCCGCTTTCGACGCCCTCTCTGCCCTGCTGGGCGATCGTTTCACCACCGCACAGGCGATCCGCGCCGAACATGCGCAAAGCGAAACGCATGTCGCGGCGGGCCTGCCCGATGCCGTGGCCTTTCCCGAAACCACGGCGGAGGTCTCGGCCCTGCTGAAGATCGCCCACGAACACCGGCTGCCGGTGGTCGGCTGGGGCGCGGGCACCTCGCTGGAGGGGCATGCGCTGGCGGTGCAGGGCGGCATCACGGTGAACTTCGCCCGCATGGCGCAGGTGCTGGAGGTGCGGGCCGAGGATATGCTGGTGCGCGTGCAGCCCGGTATCACGCGTGAGGCGCTGAATACGGAACTACGCGCGACGGGGCTGTTCTTCCCCGTCGATCCGGGCGCCAATGCCAGCCTTGGCGGCATGGCGGCCACCCGGGCCTCGGGCACCACGGCGGTCCGCTATGGCACCATGCGCGACGCCGTGCTGGGTCTGGAGGCCGTCTTGGCCGATGGGACAGTGATCCGCACCGGCACGGCGGCCCCGAAATCCGCCTCGGGCTACGATCTGACCGCTCTGCTGGTCGGCTCGGAGGGCACTTTGGCGCTGATCACCGAACTGACCCTGCGCCTGCACGGCCAACCGGAGGCCGTGTCAGCGGCGGTCTGCACCTTTGCCGATATGGCAGCGGCGGTGGATTGCGTGATGGAAACCATCCAGTCCGGCATCGCCATGGCGCGGATCGAATTTCTGGATCCGGCGGCCGTGGCCGCCTGCAACGCTTATGCCAAGCAAACGCTGCCCGAGGCACCGCTGCTGCTGGTGGAGTTTCACGGCTCGCCCGCCGGGGTTGCGGAACAGGCGCAACGCTTTGGCGAGATCGCCGCCCAGCATGGCTCCACCGGCTTTCGCTGGGCCGACCGGGCGGAGGATCGCGCTGCGCTGTGGAAGATGCGCCATGCCGCGTATCCGGCCTGCCTGGCCTCGCGGCCCGGTGCCACGGCGGTGGTCACCGATGTTTGCGTGCCAATCTCGCGGCTGGCGGAAGCCGTTGAAGAAACACGGGCCGAGATTGCTGCGAGCCCCATTCCCGGCCCGATCCTGGGCCATGTCGGCGATGGCAATTTTCACGCCATCCTGTTGATCGCCAAAGACAATCCAGCAGAGGCCGCCGAGGCCAAACGCCTTGCCGCCAATATGGCCAGCCGCGCGCTGCGCCTCGGCGGCACGGTGACGGGCGAGCATGGCATTGGCCTTGGCAAGCTGGCCTATATGCAGGCCGAGCACGGGGCCGGATGGGCGGTGATGGGCGCGGTAAAACGCGCCCTTGATCCGCTGGGCATCCTGAACCCCGGCAAGCTGGTTCCGCCTCAGTAATAGGAGGTGAAGCGGCGACGGAAGCGGCCCGAGTTCACTTCACGCTCGCGCATTTCCAGATCATAGCGGCTGGCGGCAGCGTTCAGGTAATCCCGCTCGATTTCCTCGACCGAGGGAATGTGCAAGGCACGGAAGAAGCGGCTAACGGTATTCAACATGGGAAACCTCTTGGGTTGCCCTCCCTGCGAATGAATATAGGTCAGCGCCGCTGCCCTGACCATTGCCGAATATGCCGTGCCGCCTTGCAGTTCATGCAAAGCCCAAAAGCAGACGGCGGCCCCCGATGGAAGCCGCCGCCCTGCCCTGTTTTCTGTTCCGCTCAGCCCGCGTCGCGATAATTCACCGATTTCACATCATCGCCGGGATTCGACTTCTTCCGACGTTCGATCAACCGGTTCAGCGCGTTCACATAGGCTTTCACGCTGGCAACGATCGTGTCGGTGTCAGCGGATTGGCCAGTGGCGATGCGCCCCTCTTCCTCGATCCGCACCGAAACGGTGGCCTGCGCATCGGTGCCTTCGGTCACCGCATGCACCTGATAGAGTTGCAGCCGCGCCTTGTGGGGATAGAGCATCTTCACGCAATTGAAGGCCGCATCCACCGGGCCATCCCCGGTGGCGTCGATGCTGTGATCCACCCCGTCAATCGCCAGCGTCAGCTCGGCCTCTTGCGGGCCATCGGTGCCACAGATCACCCGCAGCCGTTTGACCTGCAACGTATCATGGGCGACATGCGTGTCGCTGTCCTGCACCAGCGCCAGCAGATCGTCGTCATAGACCTCTTTCTTGCGGTCGGCCAGGGCCTTGAAGCGCACGAACAGATCGTTCAACTGATTGTCGGCCAGATCGACGCCCAATTCCTTCATCTTGGCGCGCAAGGCCGCGCGGCCCGAATGCTTGCCCATGGCAATATTCTTTGCCGTGAGGCCGATGCTTTCCGGGCGCATGATCTCGAAGGTCTCGACGTTTTTCAGCACGCCATCCTGATGGATGCCGCTTTCATGCAAAAACGCATTCTTGCCGACAATCGCCTTGTTGAACTGCACCGCAAAGCCCGAAACGGTGGAAACCCGCCGCGACAGATGCATGATCTTGGTCGTGTCGATGCCGGTGGCATAGGGCATGATGTCATTGCGGACCTTCAGCGCCATCACCACTTCCTCCAGCGCCGCATTGCCCGCACGTTCGCCCAGGCCGTTGATCGTGCATTCGATCTGCCGCGCACCGGCCTCTACCGCCGCCAGGCTGTTGGCGGTCGCCATGCCCAGATCATTGTGGCAATGGGTCGAGAAAATCACCTCATCCGCGCCCGGCACCCGCTCCAGCAACATGCGGATCAGATCGGCGCTTTCGCGCGGCGCGGTATAGCCCACGGTGTCGGGGATATTGATCGTAGTGGCCCCGGCCTTGATCGCAATCTCCACCACACGGCACAGGTAATCATGTTCGGTCCGGGTGGCATCCATGGCCGACCATTGCACATTGTCGCACAGATTGCGGGCATGGGTCACGGTGTCATGGATGCGCTCGGCCATCTCGTCCATGGTCAGGTTCGGGATGGCGCGGTGCAGCGGCGAGGTGCCGATGAAAGTATGGATGCGCGGGCGGGCGGCGTGTTTCACGGCCTCCCAGCACCGGTCAATATCCTTGAAATTGGCGCGGCTGAGACCGCAGATCTGCGAGTTCTTCGACCGTTTGGCGATTTCGCTGACGGCGTTGAAATCGCCCTCGGAGGCAATCGGGAACCCCGCCTCGATCACATCCACGCCCATCTCGTCGAGCAGGCCTGCGATCTCCAGCTTTTCCTCATGGGTCATGGTCGCGCCGGGCGACTGTTCGCCATCACGCAGGGTGGTATCAAAAATCACGACACGGTCTTGTGCCTTGGCTTCGGTCATCATCTGGTCCTCGGAATTGTGCTTCACCTGTGCCGGGCGCTGGTCACCTCTGAGCGGTCGCACCCGAAGGCACGCTCAGAGGCAGGTAAGGAGAAGCAGGCCACGGGTGGCATCGGCGCGGTCGCGCAGCGTGATGATATGGAAACCCGTGTTCATGGCACCGGACTATACCGGGCGAACCGGGAAAGAAAAGGGGGATTCGATCCTTCGACGAAGGATCGCGCGCCCTTGCGGCAAGCGAGGGGCTGGCCGGACCCGAACCGCGCACTATCTCCGCCAAAGACAAGGAGAAAACAGCATGCGCACATTGGTGATCGGGGCATCTGGCGGCATCGGTGCGGCCTTGTGTGCCGCCAGCGGTGCCATTGGCCTCAGCCGCGCAGAGGGGTTGGAGCTGACCGATGAGGCCAGCATCCGCGACAGTCTCGCCCGGCTGGAGCCACCCTTTGACCGCATCCTCGTGGCCACTGGTGCGCTGGAAATGGACGGGGCGCCCCCGGAAAAGGCGCTGCGGTCGCTTGATCCCGCCAATATGGCGCGGCATTTCGCGGTGAATGCCATCGGACCTGCACTGGTGTTGAAACATGCGCTGCGCCTCATGCCGCGCGACCGCCCGGCGCGCTTTGCCGCGCTTTCGGCGCGGGTCGGCTCGATCGGTGACAATGCGCTTGGCGGCTGGCACAGCTACCGCGCGGCCAAGGCGGCGCTGAATCAGTTGATCCACACCGCCGCCATCGAGATCGCCCGCAGCCATCCGCAGGCGGTGGTGGTTTGCCTGCATCCCGGCACCGTCGCCACCCGCTTCACCGCACGCTATCAGGCCAGCCATCCCACCATCCCGCCCGAGGAGGCCGCCGCACGCCTGATCGCCACACTGGACGCGCTGACGCCCGCGCAAAGCGGCGGGTTCTATGACAATCGCGGCGCGGTGATCCGGTGGTGAAACCCCGCCTGATCCTTGTGCTGGGCGACCAGCTTTCCGACAGCCTGTCGGCGCTGGCCGCCGCCGATCCCGCCCGCGATGTGGTGGTGATGGCGGAGGTGCGCGCCGAGGGCGTCTATGTGCCGCATCATCCGCAAAAGATCGCGCTGATCCTGGCCGCCATGCGCAAATTTGGCACGCATCTGCGGTCTCAGGGCTGGCGCGTGGCCTATGGCGCGCTGGATGATCCCGCCACCGCCGCCTCGATCCCTGCCGAATTGCTGCGACGGGCCGAGGAGTTCGGGGCCGAGGAGGTCGTCGCCACCCAGCCCGGCGACTGGCGGCTGATACGGGCGCTGGAGGCCATGCCCCTGCACCTCACCCTGCTGCCCGATACCCGCTTTCTCTGTCCGCCGCAGGTCTTCACGGCTTGGGCCGAGGGCCGCAAAACCCTGCGGATGGAGTGGTTCTACCGCGAGATGCGCCGCCGCACCGGCCTTTTGATGGAGGGCGACAAGCCCGTCGGCGGCCAGTGGAATTTCGACAGCGAAAACCGCAAGCCCGCCCAGCCCGACATGCTGCGCCCGCGCCCGCTGCGCTTTATCCCCGATGCCGAGACTGAGGCCGTTCTGGCGCTGGTTGAACGCGAATTTCCCAGCCATTTCGGCAAGCTGCGCCCGTTCCACTGGGGCACAACGCGGGATGAGGCCTTGCTGGCCTTGGATCATTTCATCCGCGAAAGCCTGCCGCGCTTTGGCGATGAGCAAGACGCGATGCTGGTGGATGACCCCACGCTCAGCCATTCGCTGCTGTCGCCCTATATCAATCTTGGCCTGCTATCGCCACTGGAGGTCTGCCAACGTGCCGAGGCCGCCTGGCACGCGGGTCAAGCGCCCCTGAACGCGGTTGAGGGCTTCATTCGCCAGATCCTTGGCTGGCGCGAATATGTGCGCGGGATCTGGCAGATGCAGGGGCCGGATTACCTGACCCGCAACGCCTTGCACCACACGGCCCCCCTGCCCGCCGCCTATTGGGGCGCACCCACGCGGATGGCCTGCCTCAAATCCGCCGTCGCCCAGACCCGCGACACGGCCTATGCCCACCACATTCAGCGCCTGATGATCACTGGAAACTTTGCCCTGCTGGCAGGCGTCGACCCTGCACAGGTGCATGACTGGTATCTGGCGGTCTATATCGACGCGCTGGAATGGGTGGAGGCCCCCAATACGCTGGGGATGAGCCAGTTTGCCGATGGCGGGTTGCTCGGCTCCAAGCCCTATGTGTCCTCCGGGGCCTATATCGACCGGATGTCGGATTATTGCGGTGGCTGCGCCTACCGGGTGAAGGATCGCACCGGGCCGCACGCCTGCCCGTTCAACCTGCTCTATTGGCAGTTCCTCCACCGCCATCGCGCGCGGTTCGAGGGCAACCCGCGCATGGCGCAGATGTATCGCACCTGGGACAAGATGGACGCGCAGCACCGCGACACCGTGCTGGCCGAGGGCCGCGCCCTGCTGGCGCGTCTGCACGCAGGCGAAGCGGTTTAGGCGTCAAGCAACGCGCGGGCGGCGGCGCGGGCGGCATCCGAGACGGTATCGCCCGCCAGCATCCGCCCGATTTCCTCGACCCGCTCCGGCTCCGACAGCGGCACCACGGTTGAGGTGGTCATGCCCTCTGCCACA
>CALKAA010000459.1 GCA_937983495.1 uncultured Gemmobacter sp.
GGCCAGAGGCCGCGCGGCCTCTGGCCCGAGCGCGCGGGCATCCATTCGCTGCGGGCGGCGCTGCTGATCCTCGCCACTTTCCTGTTCTTTGCCGCGCTGAAGTTCCTGCCGATTGCCGATGCCTTGGCAGTGTTCTTCGTGCAACCCCTTGTGGTGACAGCGCTGTCGCCGCTGATCTTGCGCGAACATGTGGGGCCGCGCCGCTGGGCCGCCGTGGCGGTGGGCTTTGTCGGCACCCTCATCGTCATCCGCCCCGGCCTTCAGGCCTTCAACCCCGGCACGGCGCTAGCCTTCGGCGCGGGCTGTGCGCTGGCGCTGTATTTTCTGCTGACCCGCCGGATTGCCGGGCGCGATGCGGCGATGGTGACCACCTTTCGCACTTCGCTTCTGGGCACGCTGATCGTCTCGGCGCTGGTCTGGCTGGTCTGGCAGCCCCCCACACCCGAGCAATGGGCGCTGTTTGTCGCGCTTGGGCTGATTTCCACGCTGGGCCATGGGCTGATCGTTATGGCCTATGATCATGCGGAGGCGAGCCTGCTCGCGCCGCTGGCCTATACCGAGATGATCATGGCGGTGGCCGTGGGCTGGTGGTTCTTTGGCGACTTCCCGGATATCTGGACCTTCGCGGGCGTGGCTGTGCTGATCGCCTGTGCCCTCTACATTTCGGCCCGCGAGCGGAGGCGAAACACGGCCTGAAGCATTGGCAATTCCCGTCAAGTCGGCTATATCCTGTCTACCGAGGACGGCCTCGGGTGTTTCAGACCAACGCGGGACGGCCCGCCCCCTGACAGGACGCGTCAGATGCGGAGCTTCGCCGACCGTGTGCGCCATGCGCTATGTTTTGAAATTCTGGGTGTGCTGCTGATCACCCCGCTTGCCGCCCTGGTGCTGCATCATCCCATGGAGCAGATTGGCATGGTGGCGGCGGGCAGCGCGCTGCTCGCGATGCTGTGGACAGGCGTCTACAACTGGCTGTTCGATCTGGCGCTGAACCGGCTGCGCGGCGGCACGCAAAAAGGCTGGCGCATGCGCGTGCTGCATGCGGTGCTGTTCGAGGCCGGTCTGCTGATCGTGCTGGCCCCTTTCATCGCCTGGGTTCTGGGCGTCAGCCTGTGGCAGGCAGTGCTGCTCGATTTCGGCTTTGCGCTGTTTTATATGGTCTATGCCTTCGGCTTCAACTGGGCCTGGGACCGGCTGTTCCCGCTTCCGGAATGGCGCGAAGGGCAGGCGGTCAAGGGCCGTGCCTGAGCTTTCAGCGCGGCCAGTGCCCCAATTCCCGCCGGCGATGCCTGCGACCAAGTGAGCGGTGCGCTGGAACCGGCCCCCTTCAACCTGATCCAAATATCCCTGGGGGTGCGGGGGGCTGGCCCCCCGCTGTTGTCGGGTCAGTAGACGACGACGGCGCGGATGCTTTCGCCTTTGTGCATCAGGTCGAAGCCTTCGTTGATGCGCTCCAGCGGCAGGGTGTGGGTGATCATGCTGTCGATCTCCACCTTGCCATCCATATACCAATCCACGATTTTCGGCACATCGGTGCGGCCGCGTGCGCCGCCGAAGGCGGTGCCTTTCCACACCCGGCCCGTCACCAGCTGGAACGGCCGCGTGCTGATCTCGGCCCCCGCCGGGGCCACGCCGATCACCACCGAGACGCCCCAGCCGCGATGGGTGCATTCCAGCGCGTCGCGCATCACCTTCACATTGCCGGTGCAATCGAAGCTGTAATCCGCCCCGCCGATCTGGTCGGCCTCGGTCTTCGTGAGGTTCACGATGGCCTGCACCACCGAGCCCTCGATCTCGCTCGGGTTGATGAAATGGGTCATGCCGAATTTCTCGCCCCATTCCCGCTTGCTGGTGTTCAGATCGACGCCGATGATCATGTCGGCACCGGCCATTTTCAGGCCCTGAATGACGTTGAGGCCAATGCCGCCCAGGCCAAAGACCACCGCCTTCGCGCCGATCTCGACCTTGGCGGTGTTCAGCACCGCGCCGATGCCGGTGGTGACGCCGCAGCCGATGTAGCAGATCTTGTCGAAGGGCGCGTCCTCGCGGACCTTGGCGAGGGCGATTTCGGGCACCACGGTGTGATTGGCGAAGGTGGAGCAGCCCATGTAGTGATGGATCGGCGTGCCATCCAGCATGGAAAACCGCGTGGTGCCATCGGGCAAGAGGCCCTGGCCTTGGGTCGCGCGGATCGAGGTGCAGAGGTTGGTCTTCTGGCTGAGGCAGGAGGGGCATTGGCGGCATTCCGGGGTATAGAGCGGAATGACGTGATCGCCGGGTTTCAGCGTGGTGACGCCGGGGCCGCATTCGATGACAACGCCCGCGCCCTCATGGCCGAGGATCGCCGGGAACAGCCCTTCGGGATCGGCCCCCGACAGGGTGAATTCATCGGTGTGGCAAATGCCGGTGGCCTTGATCTCCACCAGAACCTCGCCCCATTTCGGGCCCTCAAGGTTCACCTCCATGATCTCAAGCGGTTGGCCGGGGGCAACAGCGACGGCGGCTCGGGTGCG
>CALKAA010000460.1 GCA_937983495.1 uncultured Gemmobacter sp.
AAGATCAAGCCAGTCGGCGCGGGCACCGCCGAAGATCTGCGCTGCCGCGTCGATACCGCCGCCGTGATCGGGTGTGTCTGTCATGCTGCCCTCACTCTTGCCGCCAGAATGCCGATTGTGGCGGCGAAGGCAACGGTGGCCGAGGTGCCACGCAGGCGTCACTTTCATGCAACTGTCGCGATTGGCGGCTATTCTGTCGCGGCGTTGACTTGATTTTAACGCAATCCGCCCGACACTTGAGGTCAGGCGGGGCGAAGGAGGAGCGGCCATGCTGGAACATATGCCCGAGGAGCTGCGCGAGGGGATGCGGCTGAAACTGCAACGGCAGGCGCGGCGGTCGCGGTTGCGGGTGCAGATTGGCGAGGCGGTGTTTCCGGTGATCGGGCTGACCGACAGCACGCTGAGTTTCGATGCCGAAAAGGCCCCCCGGCTGCGCGGGTTGGTGGATGTGTTCGACGGGGCGCGGCATATCTTGCAGGCGCTGATCGTGGCGAATCGTATCGAGGGCGGGCTGATGATCTGCGAATTCAAGCGCAGCACGCTGGTGAGCGAGCGCCCGGCGCTGGATTATGCCCGCGACCCGGAGGCCCCGGCGGGGCTGTTGCCACGGCATTGAAGCACGCTGCGAGGGACGGTTCGGCCACGGCCATTGCCGGGGCCGCTGTGATGTGGCTGTCATTGGGGCGCCGGTGGCCCCAAAGGCCACCGGCCAGCACCCGCCCCACCCATGGCGGGTGCTTCGCCCCCGCCGGGGCGGGCACTGGCCTCTGTCTGTTGGGCTGACACGGTTTGGTGGCGGCGTGGTCGCGTCGGGCGGGGAAACGCGCTGCGTTTCCTGATCCGCCCGATGTTCGCCGCTACGGCCTGATCTCCACGCTGGTGCCGTTGGCGGTGGCGGCCCAGAGTTCCTCGATTTCGGCGTCGGAAAGGGCGATGCAGCCTGCCGTCCAGTCTTGCCGCAGGGTGGGCTGGCCCTTGCGGCTGTTGGGCTGGCCATGGATGAAGATGTCGCCGCCAGGGTCATAGCCGCCGGCGCGGGCGCGGGTGATGTCCTCCGCTTGCGGGTAATCGAGGCCCAGAGACAGGTGATAGGCGCTGGCGGGGTTGCGGCGGTTGATGCGGAAGCGGCCCTCGGGCGTGCGGCCATCGCCCTGACGCAGCTTGTCGCCCTGTGGCGCGAAGCCAAGGGCAATGGTGTAGGTTTTCAACGGTTTGCCTGCGCGGAAGGCTGTCATGCGTCGCGCGGATTTCTCGATCAGGATGTGATCGACCGGGCCTTGCAGGGCTGTGAGATCGGAAGAGCGTCGTGTAGGGAAAGAGTGTAGA
>CALKAA010000461.1 GCA_937983495.1 uncultured Gemmobacter sp.
GACCACCGAGATCTACCCTCTTTCCCTACACGACGCTCTTCCGATCTGGGTGGATTTGCCCGAGCCATTGGGGCCAAGGATGGTGACGATCTCGCCCGGCGCGATGGAGAGGCTGACATCATGCAGCACCTCTTGCCCGCCCAGACGCACGCAGATGTGATCGGCCTGAACCAGCGCGCTCATGCGGCATCCTTGCAGGCAGGGCAAAGGCCGGTGGCCTCCAGGCTGACACGATCGACGGCAAAGCCCATCTCGGCTGCGGCGGCCTCCAACGCGGCGCGGATCGGGGCCACAGGGGCCTCGGCCACGGTGGCGCAGCGGTCGCAGATCAGGAAGGCCGGCGCATGGGTCTCGCCCGCATGCATGCAGGCGGTGAAGGCATTGAGCCGCTGGATGCGATGCGCAAGCCCTTGCTCCACAAGGAAATCCAGCGCGCGATACGCGACGGGCGGCTGGTTGCCATAGCCCTCGGCGGCCAGCCGTTGCAGCACATCATAGGCCCCAAGCGCCTTATGCGCCTCCAGCAAGATCTCCAGCACGCGTTTGCGCACGGGGGTAAGCCGCGCGCCGCGCTCGGCCATCAGGGCCTCGGCCCGCGCCAGACTGTCGCCCGCGCAATGGCTGTGATCGTGATGCTGGAAGGTCGGGTGCATCCGGGGCCTCTTGACCTGTTATAGTATTACATACATAGAAGGCCCTGCCTGAAACGGAAGGGATGAAGTGATGCGTTATACCATATCGACGATCTTGGCGAGCCTGCTGGCCACTGGGGCCGCGCTGGCAGAGGTGCCGAAAGTGGTGACCGATTTCGCCCCGACCTATGGGCTGGTGTCGATGGTGATGGGTGATCTGGGCCAGCCGGAAATCCTGCTGGACAAGGGGGCCAATGCGCATGAGTTCCAGTTGAAGCCCAGCCAGTCGGCGAGCTTGCAGGAGGCCGGTTTGGTGATCTGGGTCGGCCCGCGCATGTCGCCCTGGCTGGAGCGAGTGCTGGACAGCTTTGGTTCGGTGCCGCAATTGCGCCTGCTGGAGGTGAAGGGCGCGCATTTGCAGGAGTTCGGTTCCGAGGCCGCGCACGACCATGGCGGGGATGACCATGAGGGCCACGGGCATGAGGGGCATGATCATGAAGCGCATACCAAGGCGGGCCATGACCATGAAGGCCACGATCATGCCGAGGAGGGTCATGAAGGCCATAGCCATGAAGGGCATGAAGGCCACAGCCATGAAGGGATAGACCCGCATGCCTGGCTCGACCCCGCCAATGGCGCGGTCTGGCTGGAGGCGATTGCCGCGGAACTGTCGCGGCTCGACCCGGAAAATGCCGCGACCTATGCCGCCAATGCAGAAAAGGCCAAGGCGCTGATCGCCGAAACCGATGCCAAGATCGCAGCACAGTTGAAGCCGGTGCAGGGCAAGCCTTTTGTGGTGTTCCACGATGCCTATGGCTATTTCGCGGCCCATTACGGGTTGAAAGTGGCCGGGTCGGTGGCGCTTGGCGATGCCACCTCGCCCGGTGCGGCGCATCTGCGGGCCTTGCAGGACAAGGCCGGGGCCGAGGCGCTGTGCCTGTTCCCCGAGGCGGGCCATGATGGCAAACTGGTGGAGCAGATGGCCGAGGCGACAGGTGTGAAGCTGGGGGCCGCCCTGGACCCGGAAGGCGCGGCGCTGGAGCGCGATGCGCAGATTTATCCGGCCCTGCTGCAAGGTCTGGCGACGACCTTGACGGATTGCTTGACCCAGAACTGATCTGGGCTTGACCTCTGACAGCCCTCTCCTGTTGATAGCGCAAACAGGGGAGGGCGCGATGATCCGGGACTTTGGCACGACAGCGACGGGCGAGGCGGTGCAAGCGGTGACGTTGCGGGCCGGGCATTTGCGCGCCACGATCCTGACCCTTGGCTCGATCTTGCAGGATGTCCGGCTGGAGGGGGTGGCGCATGGTCTGACTCTCGGCTCTGACAAGGTGGCCGATTATCAGGGGCAGATGCGGCACCATGGCTCGTTGGTGGGGCCGGTGGCCAACCGGATCGGTGGTGCGCAGGCCATGGTGGGCGGGCAGCTCTGCCATTTCGACCCCAACCAACAGGGCCGCCACACGCTGCATTCTGGTGCTGCGGGCTGCCAGTTCAAGCTGTGGCAGATGGTGGAGGCGGGCGCGGATCGGCTGGTGCTGAGCCTCGATCTGCCGGATGGCGAGGGCGGTTTTCCCGGCAACCGGACAATCACCGCACTGTGGGAAGCGCTGCCTCCGGCCACGCTGCGGCTGACGCTGACGACCACCAGCGATGCCGATACGTTGGTGAACCTGACCAACCACTCCTATTGGAACCTTGATGGCAGCCCGACCTGGGCGGGCCACAGCCTGCGCATCGCGGCGGAACAGGTAACCGAGGTGGATGCCGATCTGATCCCCACAGGGCGGCTGCTGCCGGTGGCGGGCACGCCGCTGGACCTGCGCGCGGGGCGGGTGATTGCGCCGGGCGATCCGTCGATGGACACCAATTTCTGCCTGTCAGACAGGCCGCAGCCGATGCGCGATGTGCTGTGGCTGACCGGGCAAAGCGGGCTCACGATGACGCTGGCCACCACCGAACCGGGCGTGCAGGTCTATGACAACCGCAAACCGGGCCGTCCGGGGCAGGAGGCTTGGGAGGGTCTCGCCATCGAGCCGCAGCACTGGCCCGATGCGCCGAACCAGCCGGGCTTCCCCTCGATCCTGCTGCGGGCAGGGGAGGCGAAGGTGCAGGCGATGGAGTGGCGGTTCAGCTGACCGCACGATGGGCCGTCAGAGCGCGGGGCTTTGCCCGGCAGCGCGGAACCAGTCGATGATCTGCTGGCGCTCCTGCGGTTCGATATAGCTCAGGTTGGCCGGGGGCATGGCATGGCTGACCCCGGCTTGCAGATAGATGCGCCGGGCCTCATGGGCGATCTGTTCGGGCGTTTCCAGCAGCACGCCTTTGGGTGCCCAATACATGCCTTCCCAAGCGGGTTCGGCGGCGTGACACATCGAACAGCGGCCCTGCACGATCGAGGTGACCTCCTCAAACCCTGGCGCGCTGGCATAGACCAGCGCCTGCCCCTTCAGGGCGGTCTGTTCGGCGGGTGCCTCGGGCCGGATCGAGGAAAGCCAGGCAATCAGGATCATCAGGATCACCGTTGCCGCCCATGTCCAATAGGGCGCACCTTTGCGGGCATGCTGGGTGTTGAACCAATGCCGGATCGTCACCCCCATCAGGAAGACCAGCGCCGCGATGATCCAGTTGTATTGCGTGGCAAAGGCGAGGGGGTAATGGTTGGACAACATCAAAAACAGAACAGGCAGCGTCAGATAATTGTTATGCGTGCTGCGCTGTTTTGCGATTTTCCCATATTTCGGGTCCGGCTTGCGCCCGGCCTTCAGATCGGCCACCACCACGCGCTGATTGGGCATGATGATGAAGAACACATTGGCCGACATGATCGTGGCGGTAAACGCCCCCAGATGCAGCAGCGCCGCCCGACCCGAAAACACCGAGGCGTAGAAATAGCTCATCGCCACCAGCACCCCGAACAGCGCCACCATCAGCACGGTCTGATTGGCATTCACGAAGGTCTTGCACAGCGTGTTATAGGCGATCCAGCCGAAGGCCAGCGAGGCCATGGAGATGAGGATGGCCTGCCAGGTTTGCAGCTCCATCACCGCAGGATCGACCAGATAGAACTCGGCCCCCAGATAATAAACCAGCACCAGCATGGTGAAGCCTGACACCCAGGTCATGTAGCTTTCCCATTTGAACCACACCAGATGATCGGGCATCGCGGCAGGGGCGACCAGATATTTCTGGATGTGATAAAAGCCACCGCCATGCACCTGCCATTCCTCACCATCGGCGCCGGAGGCCAGATTGCGGTCGCGGTGCAGCCCAAGGTCCAGCGCGATGAAGTAAAAGCTCGACCCGATCCAGGCGATGGCCGTGATCACATGGGTCCAGCGCACGGCAAATTCGATCCATTCCCAGATCACCGCAAAGTCATACATGACCGCCTCCCCCTGCTGGCTGATGAAAAAGCTATACCGAGGCATATCTTTTCGGATAATTCCATCAAATGCGGGATCACTTTCAAATGCTCGCAGAAAATGCTCCTGAATGGAAGCGTGGCCCCCATGTCCTATGTGAACAACATCAAGATGTTCGTGCGTGTCTATGAATTGGGCAGCATGAGTGCGGCGGCGCGGGATCAGCGCACCTCGCCCGCTGTCGCCTCCGCGCGAATCTCGGAGCTGGAGAAGCATCTGGGCGTGCGGCTGTTCAACCGCACCACGCGCAGCCTGCAACCGACCGAGAATGGCCGTATCTTCTATGAGGGGGCCCGCAAGGTGTTGGAGGCCATAGACGAGGCCGAGGCGGCGGTGGTGGATGTGACGCAAAACCCGCGCGGCTCGATCTTCGTGGCGGCACCTTTGGGCATCGGGCGGCGGTTCATCGCGCCGCATGTGCCGGCCTTCAAGGATCTTTACCCGCAGATCGACGTGCGGCTGCGCCTGTCGGATCGTAATGTGGATGTCACCGCCGAGGGGCTGGATGTGGCTTTCCACCTCGGGCTGTTGGAGGACAGCACGCTGAAAGTGCGGCTTGTGGCCGATTGCCCGCGGGTGTTGTGTGCGGCACCTGGCTATATCGCGCGGCGCGGGAACCCGTCGGATGGTGCGGCGTTGGTGGAGGACAAGCATGATTGTCTGAACCTGCGCTTTCCGGGCGCGCGCGAGTTTCAATGGACCTTGCAGACGTCTGAGGGCCCGCGCCGCTTTGAGATCGGCGGGCCGTTTGAAAGTGATGATGGCGATGTGTTGACGGGCTGGGCCTTGGACGGGCGAGGGATCGTGATGAAGCCGATTTTTGAGGTGGCCGAGCATTTGCGCGCGGGCCACCTGGTGCCGGTGGCACAGGCCACGCCGCCGATGCCGACGCAGCTGTCTTGTCTGAGCCAGCACCGCCGCTTCCGCGACCCGAAAATCCGGCTGTTCGTGGATTTCATCGTGGGGCGTATCAAGGCCGATATGGCCGCGCGGATGGAAGGACTGGCGCTATGACGCTGAACCCAAAGGATATTTGCGTGGTGGCCAATCCCGGATCGGGCAAACAGAAACGGGCGGCGATCGAGGCGGCCATGACGGCCTTTGGCCCCGAGGTCACATTGCGGCACTGGCGCAAGGGGCAGGATCTGGAGGCGTTTGTGGCCAAGGCGGTGGCGGACGGGTTTTCCACCATCGTGGCCGCCGGGGGCGATGGCACGGTGATGGGCGTGGCCCATGCGCTGATGGGCACGCAAGCCAATCTGGCGGTGCTGCCTTTGGGCACATTCAATTATTTCGCGCGCGGCCTCGGCCTGCCACAAGAGCCGGAGGCGGCGGCCAAGGCCATTCTGGCAGGCCACCCGCAGCGCATTTCGGTGGGCACGGTGAATGGGCAGTTGTTTCTGAACAATGCCAGCATCGGGATTTACCCGACCATCCTGCAAGCGCGCGAGGATATTTACGCCCGTATGGGGCGCTCGCGTCTGCTGGCGCATTGGTCGGTCTTGCGCACGCTTTTGCGGTTTCAGCGTCCGGCTCGCATGCAACTGGTGGCGGATGGCCAGGCCATGAGCCTGAAAACGCCGCTGATTTTCATCGCACGCTCGGCCTACCAGTTGGAGCGGTTCGGGCTGGAGGGGGCAAAGGCGATCAGCGATGACAAGCTGGTGGCCTTTGTGGCCCGTGGCGGCTCGCGCTGGCATCTGGTGAAGCTGGCGTTGCGGCTGGCCCTGCGGCGCGTGCAGGCGGGGCGCGATGTCGATCTGATCACCGCGCATGAGATCGACATTGCCACCGCCAAGCGCCGCCCCAAAGTGGCCTTCGATGGGGAGCGACGGCGGATGCTCGCGCCGCTGTCATTCCGCATCGAGGATCAGGCGCTGTCGATCATCGTGCCGGATGCGGTGGATAGGGTCTCTGTGTAAGGTATTGGTATGACGCGGATTGTTCATTTGTCTGACCTGCATTTCGGTGCCTTGGTGCCGGGGTTGGAGCAACCTTTGACGGCGCGTATCCGTGCCTTGGTGCCTGATCTGGTGGTGGTTTCTGGTGATCTGACGCAGCGGGCGCGCGCGACGCAATTTGCTCAGGCGCGGGCGTTTCTGACGGGTCTTGGTGCGCCTGTGTTGGCTGTTCCGGGCAATCATGACATGCCGTTGCACTGTCCGCTGACCCGGCTGTTCCGGCCGTTCCGGGCCTGGGATCGCGGGTGGTCGCCCGAGCGTGAACCTGTTTGGCAGGATGATCGGGTGATCGTGGTGGGGGTGAACACGGCTGACCCCTTTGCCTGGCGGCGCGGCGTGATCCGGCGACGGCAATTGGAACGGCTGGGCGAGGTGTTGGCCCGTGCCGGCAATCGTGCGCGGGGGGTGGTGATGAATCATCCGCTGGAGCATTTGCCGGGCGAAGGACAGCCCCTGATGCGCGGGGCAAAGCTGGCTTTGGCGGCGCTGCCGCGTCTGGGAGCGCAGGTCGTTTTGTCCGGGCATATCCATGTCAGCCATGCCGGCCCCTTTACCGCTGCGCCGGGGCTGGTGTTTGTTCAGGCGGGCACAGGCCTGTCGCACCGCCGCAAGGCAGAAGCAAACGCCTTCAATCTACTTGATTTTTCGGATGGTAAGGTCAGCGTGCAGACCATTCTGGCCGATGCCGAAGGGGGGTATGGCACCTTGGGGGCAAAGCAGGATTTCGCGCTTGGCTGAGCTGGTCTTGCCCGCACCCTTCGCTGCGGAATACGCGCTGCCGGGTAATGTATACATGTATACAGGGCTTTTGGTGATCGCTTTTTCCTCAATCGGTCATGACCCCGCCCGGATGCCCGCGCCAGAGTTTCGCCGCATGGCTTCTGGCCCGGACCGTGCCGCGCTGTTCTTTCGTGACCAAAGCCGAAGCTGGGCCAGCCATCCCGGCTGGGCCAGCGC
>CALKAA010000462.1 GCA_937983495.1 uncultured Gemmobacter sp.
AACCGGAGACGCCTATGCCCCGCCGCTTTCGCCTGACCCGCCGCTTCCCGGTCGCCATGACCGAAGACGGCTATCGCCGCCTGCGCGCCTTCGCCCATGAGGCGGGGCTCGATGAGGGCGAGGCACTGTCTTTCCTGTTTGAAAACTGGACCAGCGTGATCGACCACGACACGCTGACCCACCGCTTGCGCCTGTTCAACGCCGAGCTGGAAGACCGCAAACGCTGAGCCTGTGGCTGGCTGCGGGCGCCTTCGGCGGGAGGATATTTGGATCAGGTTGAAGCGGAGGTCTCCACCCCGTTCTGCGGCCCGCCTTGGCTATGCGTATGGCAGAACGGGGCTTCAACCTGAGCGGTCATCGGCTTCCCAGCCTGTACCGCAAGGTCATATCACCAGAGAGAGGTTAATACTTCGTTATTCAACCTGATGGAAATATCCTGCGGGGGTGTGGGGGCGCAAAGCCCCCACCGCGGTTGATCACAGGGAACTGACGCATGACACTCACCCTCCATTGCTTTGGCGAATCCGGGCACAGCTACAAGGTGGCGCTGATGCTGCGCCTCTCTGGCCTCGATTGGCAGCCGCGTTTTGTCGATTTCTTCGGCGGCGAGACGCGCGGGCCAGACTTCCGCGCGCTGAACCCGATGGGCGAATGCCCGGTTCTACAAGACGGCGACAGGGTTCTGACCCAATCCGGCATGATCCTGTTTCATCTGGCGGAGCGCAGCGGTCAGTTCGGCGGTTCCACGCCGGAAGCCCGCAATGAGGTGTTGCGTTGGACCCTCTGGGACAATCACAAATTCTCGTCCCAGATCGGCATGTGCCGCTTCCTGATGAACTTCCTCCCCGAGGCCAAACGCCCGGCCGAGGTGATCGCCTTCACCCAGGGCCGTGTCCGCGCCGCCTGTCAGGTGCTGGATGCCCATCTGACCAGCCGCGACTGGGTGGCGGACAGCGCCCCCACCATCGCGGATTTCTCTTGCTGTTCCTACCTTTACTACCCCGAACCCTTCGGCTTTGACCGTGCCGAATGGCCCGCCATTGACCGCTGGCTTTCCCGCCTCTCCGCCTTGCCGGGCTGGGCGCATCCCTATGATCTGATGCCCGGCAATCCGGCAGAGCGTGACGTGGCAAAGTGACGTGGCAAAGTGACGTGACGTGAGTGTCACGTCACCCTTTTCGCGACGTGACGGCATTTACACATTGGGCAGGAAGCCCTGCTACGCTTTCGCCGAGATCGACTGGGAGGATACGATGACCGAGGCCTTTATCTATGACGCGATCCGCAGCCCGCGCGGCAAGGGCCGCCCGGATGGCGCGCTGCACGAGGTGACTTCGGTTGCCCTTTCGGCGCAGATGCTCAACGGGCTGAAGGCGCGCAACGGGCTGGAGGGGCACGCGGTCGAGGATGTGATCTGGGGCAATGTCACGCAAGTGGGCGAGCAGGGCGGTTGCCTCGCGCGCTCGGCGGTGCTGGCCTCTGACCTTGATCAGGCGATCCCCGGTCTGGCGATCAACCGTTTCTGCGCCTCGGGGATGGAGGCGGTGAATATCGCCGCCAATCAGGTGAAGGGCGGGGCAGGGGCCGCCTATATCGCGGGCGGGGTCGAGATGATGAGCCGCGTCGCCATGGGCAGCGACGGGGCGGCCATTGCCGTCGATCCGGCGCTGGCCATGAAAACCTATTTCGTGCCGCAGGGCATCAGCGCCGACATCATCGCCACCGAATATGGCTTCACCCGCGAGATGGCCGATGCTCTGGCCGTGGAAAGCCAGCGCCGGGCGGCGGCGGCCTGGGCCGACAACCGCTTTGCCAAATCCATCGTGCCGGTGACCGATCGCAACGGCCTCACCATCCTGGCCCATGACGAATACATGCGCCCCGGCACCGATCTGGCGGCGCTCTCCAGCCTGAAACCCGCTTTCAAGGATATGGGCGAAACCATGCCGGGCTTCGACAAGATCGCCCTGATGAAATACCCGCATCTGGAGCGGATCAGCCATATCCACCACGCTGGCAACAGCTCGGGCATCGTGGATGGGGCGGCGGCGGTGCTGATCGGCAATGCCGATTTCGGCAAGGCGCATGGGTTGAAGCCCCGCGCCCGCATCCGCGCCACCGCGAAAATCGGCACCGATCCGACCATCATGCTCACCGGTCCGGTGCCGGTCACCGAGAAAATCCTGCGCGACTCAGGCATGTCCATCAAGGACATCGACCTGTTCGAGGTGAACGAGGCCTTTGCCTCGGTCGTGCTGCGCTTCCAGCAGGCTTTCGATGTCGATCCCGCACTGGTGAACGTGAATGGCGGCTCCATCGCCATGGGGCACCCGCTCGGGGCCACCGGGGCCATCATCATCGGCACCCTGCTGGACGAGCTGGAGCGCAGCGGCAAATCCACGGGCCTCGCCACTCTCTGTATCGCCAGCGGCATGGGGGCGGCCACGATCATCGAACGGGTGTGATCATGGCCCAGCCCTCGGGTTGCAATCAGGGGTTGATTGTTGCAAGCTGTGCCAGACTGGCGCAAAATGCACCTCATCCCCGGCTGATGGTGCCGGGACTGGAAAGGCCCCGCGATGTTCAGCCGGATGCAGGCTCTGCTGACCGACCTGACCCTCTGCTTCGAGCGTGGGGATTTTGCCGGTGTGATCGCGCATTACGATTTTCCGCTGCCGCTGGAGCTGGAGGATCGCAAGCTGCTGATGACCCGGCCCTCAGAGATGGAGGCCTTGCTGCGCGATGTGCTGGCCAAACGGCGACGCGCCCGCTTTGCCTCCACCCGGGCCGAGATCATGGCGCTGGAGCTGCCCCGACGCGCGCGGTTCCGCACTTGGGTGCGCTATCATCACATGGATGCCGCCGGCAGCGTCATCGACCATTCCGACCGCATCTTCCATTGCCGGGATCGGGGGCGCCGCCTGCTGATCGAGGCGCTGGACGTGACTCGCATGCCCCATGCCGATACTGCCGGCTGGGTGACTATGCGGCGCATCTCGGCCTGAAGGGGCGCGCGCCCCTGCAAGGGGGGCAACATGCCGAAACTTGATCTGAACGCCGTGCCGGTGAAAACCGGCTCCATCTACCCCGAACCCTATGCCAGCATGATGCAGGGGCGCAGCAGCCTGCGTTTGGGCGATGCCGGGGGGCTCACGCAATTTGGCGTCAATCTGGTGACATTGCAACCCGGTGCCATGTCCTCGCTGCGGCATTGGCACCTGAACGAGGATGAATTCGTCATGGTGACAGCGGGCGAATGCACCATGGTCACCAATGCGGGCGAAACGCTGATGCGGCCGGGCGATTGCGCCGCCTTCCCGGCGGGCAACCCCGATGGCCATCATTTCCTGAACCGCAGCCCCGCGCCTGCGGTGTTTCTGGTGGTGGGCAGCAAGGCCCCGCGCGAAGTGGCAACCTATTCCGATGTGGATCTGCGGGTGGAGATGGAGGACGGCAAGGCCCGCTTCACCTATCGCGATGGCAGCGATTGGGAGGGGCCGCGCTGATGCCCAAACTCACACCCCCGCCCTTTGCCACCGAACAGGATCACCAGCACCCGATCCTCGGCGGCGGCATCGGGGCCTATCACTATCAACTCCTCTCCGATCCCGGCGGGCTCACCCAATTTGGCGCTTTCATCGAGGAATTGCCGCCCGGCTCCACCTCGGGCCGCCGCCACTGGCATGAAACCGAGGATGAGATGATCCTGATGCTGGCGGGCGAGGTGGTGCTGGTCGAGGATGCGGAAACCACCCTGCACCCCGGCGATGCCGCCTGCTGGCCCGCTGGTTCACCCGTCGGTCACCGGCTCGACAACCGCTCGGATGCGCCCGCGCGCTATCTGGTGATCGGCACCCGCAACCGGCAGGACACCATTCATTACAGCGATCACGACCTGATCACGATCAAGGACGGCCCGGCCCGGCGCTACCTGCATCGCGACGGCACACCCTACCCGACCAACTGAACCCGCCACATTCATCTTGGCACAAATATCCCGCGGGGGTGCGGGGGCGCGAAGCCCCCGCGAGGCCCCCACCCGAGAGGAGGACGCAATGACCGATTTCACCTATGCCGTCGATGCCGATGGCGTCGCCACCATCACCTGGGACGTGGCCGCGAAAAGCATGAATGTCATGTCGCTGGAGGGGTTTGCCCTGCTCGACAGCCATATCGACACGGCGCTGGCCGATCCGGCCGTGAAAGGCGTGATCATCACCTCGGCCAAGAAGGATTTCGCAGGCGGGATGGATCTCAACGTCATCGCGCAGATGCGGGCCGGGGGCGCGCAGGCGATCTTTGACGGTGTGATGCAGATGCATGCCGTGCTGCGCAAGATCGAGCGTGCGGGCATGGACCCGAAAACCCTCAAGGGCGGCAAGCCGATCGTCGCCGCGCTGCCTGGCACGGCGCTGGGCATCGGCCTTGAACTGCCGCTCTCCTGCCACCGCATCATCGCTGCCGATAATCCCAAGGCCAAGATCGGCCTGCCGGAAATCATGGTCGGCATCTTCCCCGGCGCCGGTGGCACCACCCGCCTTGTCCGCAAGCTCGGCGCCATGATGGCCGCGCCCTTCCTGCTGGAAGGCAAGCTCAGCGATCCGCAAAAGGCCAAGGCCGCCGGGATCATCGACGAGGTGGTCGCCCCCGAGGCCCTGCTGGCACGGGCAAAGGACTGGGTTCTGGCCGCCAAAGAGGCTGATCTGGTGAAGCCCTGGGATGCCAAGGGCTATAAAATGCCCGGCGGCGCCCCCTATCATCCGGCGGGTTTCATGACCTTCGTCGGTGCCTCCGCCATGGTCAACGGCAAGACCCAAGGGGTTTATCCCGCCGCCAAGGCGCTGCTCTCGGCGGTCTATGAAGGCGCGCTGGTGCCCTTTGACACCGCGCTGAAGATCGAGGCGCGGCAGTTTACCTCCGTCCTGATGAACCCCTCCGCCAGCGCCATGATCCGCTCGCTGTTCATCAACAAAGAGGCGCTGGAAAAAGGCGCCAACCGCCCGCAAACCGCCGATCAATCGGTGAAACGTGTGGGCATCATCGGCGCGGGCATGATGGGGGCGGGCATCGCCTATGTCTCGGCCAATGCCGGTATCGAGGTGGTGCTGATCGACGCCGCGCAAGAGGCCGCGGACCGCGGCAAGGCCCATTCGGAATCCCTGCTCGACAAGGGCATGAAGCGCGGCAAGGTCACGGCGGAGAAAAAGGCCGAGGTGCTGGCCCGCATCACCGCCACCACCGATTACACTGCCCTTGCAGGCTGCGACCTGATCGTCGAGGCGGTGTTTGAAGATCCGAAGGTCAAGGCCGAGGTCACCGCCCGCGTCGAGGCCGCGATCCCCGCCGATTGCATCTTCGCCACCAACACCTCCACCCTGCCCATCACCAGCCTCGCCCAGGCCAGCGCCCGGCCCGAGCAATTCATCGGCATCCACTTCTTCTCGCCGGTGGACAAGATGAACCTGGTGGAGATCATCAAGGGCAAGGCGACGGGCGACCGTGCCGTCGCCAAGGCGCTCGACTTCGTGCGCCAGATCCGCAAGACCCCCATCGTGGTGAATGACGCGCGCTTCTTCTACGCCAACCGCTGCATCATCCCTTACATCAACGAAGGCCTGC
>CALKAA010000463.1 GCA_937983495.1 uncultured Gemmobacter sp.
GCGGCGCGGGTGCGGCTGGTGCCGCAGCGCGTCGTTTAGGCGTCTGCGTCGCTGGGTTTGTCCGGGGCATCGGGCAGGCCTGCGCTGGCAAGGGCGGCGGTTTTGGCCTGCGCGGTGAGCCTGCGCGGTGAGACCGAAATCGACCTCTCCGCCCCTCACTCGCCCTTGGTGATCGCCAGCGTCATGGAAGTGATCCAGTAGCAAGGCCCACCGGCTTCGGCCAGCAGGTCCGCCGCAGTCGGGATCGTTGGGGGCAGTTCGGTGAGCAGGGCATTGTGGGCCTGCCGCCAAGCCTCGGCGGCTTCCCCGTCGACACGTTTTCTAAGCCAATGATAGCGCCATACTTCTTCATCTGACCTCTTGCTCAAGCCCTTGCTCAGCCTGTCCACCTCTTGCAAGTGAACCGCAGCGATCCCCGAGACCCCGGCGCGTTCGGCAATGCGTTCCGGGATCAGGCGGGCGACCTCATCCTTGCGCCAGTCCAGATAGGTTTGCCCGGTTGCCCGCCATGGCAGCAGCGCGGGATCATAGCGGTCGCAGCCCAGCACGGCGTCGGGGTCATAGGGATCGAGCGTCTCCTTGCCATATTGATCGCCAATATAGCCTTGGACGGTCAGCTCCGGTCTCAATTCCTCCGTCAGTTCCACAGGTTCGGTCTGTTTGGGGATTTGCTTGAGCCAGTCTCGGCGGTGCAATCCGTCGAACCGATCTTTCGCCGCCTTGTAAAAGAGTTCCGCGGCACCTGTCTGCGAGACATGCAGAACCTGACGCGGCCCCAGTTCCAACACAATGGGTGCGCCATCGACGCGGTATTCGACCTCGGTGCTCGTAGCTGGCAATCTGCCAAACCATGCTGTGACCTCGACGACGGAGGAGGCCGTGATCTGCCCCTGCGGTGTTTCCATGGTGAGCGTGGTCTTTTGTGCCCAGTCATGCCGTGTCCGGCAGCCGGGCAGCAGCAGAAGGGGTAGGAGGCCAAGGGCAATGAGTTGAAAGGCTTTCACGATATACACTCCAGCCGTGCAAATGTTCTGCCGGTTTCGCCGGGGAATGTGGCGTGGGAATGGCGCAGGAGTGGCGCGGGGCGGGTCAGCGCTTGCCGTATAGTGCCAGGAACATCTTCACCGCGCCTTGCACCACGCGTTCGGCATCCTGTGTCGGGCAGCAGGGCGAGACGCCGAAGATCACCTGTTCATGCAGGGTGACCTTGCACAGCGCCGCGAACTGGTCGGCGGCGAAGGGCAGATCGTCGATCACCAACTCGTCCCGCGCCACGGCTTTGGCGAGGTATTCCACCACCCTTTCGCGCACCAGAAGCGGGCCGGAATGGTAGAATTGATGGCCCAGCTCGGGGAAGCGGTCGGCCTCGGCCACGCAGATGCGGAACACTTTCTGCGCAAATTCAGAGGTGAGGAAGGCCACGAGACGGCGGGCCGCCTCGGTCAGCACCTGTTCGGCGGGGGCGGTCTGGTCGATCAGCTGCACGGCCTCATCGGCCTGTCGGGCGCATTCGGCGCGGGCCACTTCCATGA
>CALKAA010000464.1 GCA_937983495.1 uncultured Gemmobacter sp.
CGGTGAGGGCGGCGTAATCATCCTCGATGATGGTGACGGCGAAATTCGCCATGAAGCCCGCAAAGCGGCCCTTGTCACGGAAAGCGCCCGCGAAATCAAAGCGGGTGAAATAGGGCTGGAAGGCCCGCGCCACGCCGCCAATCAGGAAGATGCCACCAAAGGGCAGGTGGGTCAGTGCCAGGTTGCCCAGTTCAGACCCCATCAGCCGCACATAAAGCCGCCCCGTTTCCTCGGCCAGCGCCTCGCCCGCTGCCATATCTGCCATGATGTCCGAGGCCGCCTTTTCGCCCGGCTGGCCATGCTCGCTGCGGATGAAGGCATAAAGCCGTTCCAAGCCACGCCCGGCCAGCACATCCTCCACCCCCGGAAACCCATGCGCCGTTTCCACAAATCGCGCCAGCCGCAGATCGGCTTCGGTGCGGATCGGCATATTGATATGGCCACATTCCGAGGCCGCCACGATCCGCCCCCAGGGCGTTTCATGCACTGGCGCTGCGTTGAAGCCAGTGCCAGCCCCCACCACCAGCTTGGCGGCGTGGTCCTGCGCCGGGCCTTCAATCACAGTGGCAAGATTTTCGGCCGCGATATGGCCAAGCGCATGGCCCTGTGCCTGCAAGTCATTGAGGATCGCCACCTTTTCGGCCCCGGTCGCGCGGGTCAGCGCGGCATTGTCGATGGTCCAGTCAAGGTTGGTCATCGAGGCCACGCCATCGCGCACCGGCCCGGCAATCGCCACGCAGGTGCCAGCGCATTCGGCCACGCCCGCCTCGTCCAGATAGAGCCGCAGGATGGTTTCCAGCCCCGGATGATCTGCATTGCGAAAGCGGCGAATGCTGTCTGGCCGCACCACCTTGCCATCGGCCAGCGCCACGCGCGTATTGGTGCCGCCAATATCGGCCACGAGAGAGAGGGGCGTTCCCATCGGTTTCCTCCGGTTGGGGGGCAGCCGGGCCAGAGCCGCCGATCTTCCAGTTCAGTTGCGCGCCAAGGCGCGTTTCAGCGCGTGATAAGACGGTTTCGGCGTTCTTTCCAGCGTTTCATAATCGACATGCACCAGACCGAAGCGCTTTTGATAGCCCTCCGCCCATTCGTAATTGTCCAGAAGTGACCAGTAGAAGAACCCCTTGAGGTTCACGCCCTCGGCCATCGCCGCCTGTGCCGCCGCGAAATGGCGGGCGATGAAATCGCTGCGGATCGCATCGTCGCTTCCTGCCGCATCCTCATTCGCCATGCCGTTTTCAGTGATATAGATCGGCAGGCCGCGCGTATAGTCGCGCTCGATCCGGGTGAGGAAGCCCTTGAGGCCCTCGGGGTAAATCTCCCAGCCCATCTGCGTTTTGGGCAGCGGCCCCGGCACGTCGCGGTCATGCGGCCAGGCCTTTGCGGGATCGTGGGCATAGATATGGCGGGTGTAGTAATTCACCCCCAGCCAGTCGATCGGCTGGCTGATCCGGGCCATGTCATCCTGCCAGCCCTGAGGCATATGCGGCCCAAGGCCTTCCAGCACCTCCTCGGGATAGCTGCCGCGGAAGATGCCTTCGGTGAACCAGCGGTTGAAGATCGCATCCTGCACCGCTGCCGCCTGCACATCCTTCGGGTCGTCGCTGGCCGGGGTGGCGTGATCGAAATTCAGCACGATGCCAAGGTTTTTCTGGCCCATGCCGCGCATCCGCTCCACCGCGACACCATGCGCCAGCAGGATATGGTGCATGGCGCGGGCGGCGGCGCGGATGTCGCGCAGGCCCGGCGCATGGGCGCCAAGGAAATGCGACAGCCAGGCCACGCACCAGGGCTCGTTGATGGTGGCCACCGTCTCCACCCGATCCCCGATCCGCGCCAGCAGGGCCTGCGCATAATCGCCAAAGCGCAGGGCCGTGTCGCGGTTCATCCAGCCGCCCTTGTCGGCCAGGGCCGAGGGCAGATCCCAGTGATAGAGCGTCAGGAACGGCCGCAAACCCCGCGCCAGCATGCCATCCACCAGACGGTCATAGAAATTCAGACCCTCGGGGTTCACCGTCCCCCCGTCGGGCATCACCCGCGCCCAACTGGCAGAAAAGCGATAGGCATCAAAGCCCGCATCCCGCAGCAGGTCCAGATCGGCGGGCCAGCGGTTGTAGTGATCGCAGGCCACGGCACCGCCCTCGGCGCGTTTCACATTGCCCGGCGTGGCCGAGAACGTATCCCAATGGGTCGGCCCACAACCGCCGAAGGCCGTGCCCTCGATCTGATATGCTGCGGTGGCGGCCCCGAACAGAAAACCTTCGGGAAAACTGGCACGAGGCGGGATCATGGCAACCCTGTCATGTAAGCGTTGTGGCTGTTATTGCAGGCAAGGGCCGGTGGATTGGCCAATGATCAATTCGGCCTCCAGCAGCATTTCGCAAGGGCTGGTCAAGCGTCCGGTGATCAGCCCGATCAGCATATCCGCGGCCTGCCGCCCGGCTTCGCGCACCGAGGAGCGCGTGGCGGTGAAAATCGGCAGATCATCGCCGTTGCGCATATAGCTCAGCTCGTCATCATGGATGATGACCGAGACATCGCGCCCCATGCGCAACCCACGTTCCTCGATCGCACGGCGCAGGCCCAGCCCCATGATCATGGAGGAGGCAATGATCGCCGTGGGCCGTTGTGGCAGCGCCAGCATGGCCAGCCCGACGCGATAGCCGGCGGACTCGGTCATCTCCTCGCTGGCCATCATCGCAGGGTCGGGCGTGATGCCGCGCGCGGTCAGAGCCTCCTCGAACCCCTTGCGACGCCGGATCGCAAAATCCATGAATTCCAGACCATTGATCAACCCGATGCGGCGATGCCCCAGATCCAGCAGGAATTCGGTGGCGCGCTGAAAGGCGCGGCGGTTGTTCACATCGACCCAGCTATAGGGATGCGATGCGCCGGTGGCCCGGCCATGCACCACAAAGGGAATTTGCATTTCCGCCAACAGCGCGATGCGCGGATCATTCATGCGCGGGGCATGAATGATGGCCCCATCCACCGTGCCGCGTGATTTCAGCTCGCGGTAGGCGCGTTCCTCATTGTCGTCGGGCACCACCGACAGCAGCATGTCATAGCCATTGCGCGAATAGACCTCGCCGGCACCGGCGATGAAATCGGCAAAGACCGGATTCACGATCTCATGCCGCGTGGCCACCGGGATCACATGGCCCACCGCCATCGCCCGGCCCGTGGCCAGCCGGATCGCCCGCGTATTCGGCTTGTAGTTGTAGCGCTTTGCCGCGGCCGAGACCCGTTCGCGCGTGGCCTCATTGACCTCCGGGTAGCCGTTCAGCGCCCGGCTGACCGTGGTCGGCGAGAGGTCGAGTTTACGGGCGAGCTCCTTGAGATTCATCTGTTCCGAGGGCCAAAGCGTTTCAAATCCGGTGCGACTGTAGCCGCTGACCATCCGTAGGTCAAAGCTGAAAGCGCGATCTTTGGCAGCAGCTTGGCAGTTTCTGCGCTTGCAAAACAGGGATTTGACTTGGAAACTCGGTGAGAGATTTGTTGACTTGGCGGGGCAGCACCGCATAGTTGAGCCATTCAAAGCGGTTTGAATGTGATTCCCGCTTTGGCCGCGCAGGCAAGACCTGCGCCGGGGCAGAACCTTAGGGAGGAAGATGATGCCGATGAAACTTCTCGCCACTGTGGCGGCGCTCGCGCTCGCATCCGGCGGGGCCTTTGCGCAAGACCTGAAATTTCCGGTGGGCGAGGGTGCCTTCAACTGGGACAGCTATAAGGCCTTTGACGAAGCGACCAATCTCGACGGCCAGTCGATCACCATTTTCGGCCCCTGGCGCGGCGAGGATCAGGTGCTGGTTTCCTCGGTGCTGGCCTATTTCACCGCCGCCTCGGGCGTGAAGGTGAACTATTCCTCGTCCGAGGGTTATGAGCAGCAGATCCAGGTCGATATTCAGGCAGGCAGCCCGCCCGATATCGCCATTCTGCCGCAGCCGGGCCTGATCGGTGAACTGGCCGCCAAGGGTTATCTGACCCCCTTGGGCGATGAGACAAAGGCCTGGCTGGAAGAAAACTACGCCGCCGGGGCCGATTGGGCCAAGCTGGGCATCTACAAGGGCAAGGACGGTGCCGAGGCGCTTTACGCCTTCCCCTACAAGGCAGATGTGAAATCACTGGTCTGGTATTCGCCCGACAACTTCGCCGATGCGGGCTATGACGTGCCGAAAACCATGGCCGAGCTGAAGGCGCTGACCGAACAGATCGTGGCCGATGGCGGCACGCCTTGGTGCATCGGTCTGGGTTCGGGCGGTGCGACCGGCTGGCCTGCGACCGATTGGGTCGAAGACCTGATGCTGCGCACTCAAAGCCCCGAGACCTATGACAAATGGGTCTCCCATCAGATCCCGTTCAGCGATCCCGCCGTGGTCGGTGCCATCGAGGAATTCGGCTGGTTTGCCAAGAATGACAAATTTGTCGCCGGTGGGGCCGCTGCCGTTGCCGCGACCGATTTCCGCGACAGCCCCAAGGGTCTCTTTGCCTCGCCGCCCCAGTGCTACATGCACCGTCAGGCCTCCTTCATCCCGTCCTTCTTCCCGGAAGGCACCGTGGTGGGCGAGGATGCCGATTTCTTCTACTTCCCGGCGGATGACACCAAGGGCCTCGGCACCCCGCTTCTGGGCGCAGGCACTCTGGCCTTCATCACCAAGGACAGCGACGCCTCGCGCGCCTTCATCGAGTTCCTGAAAACCCCGATCGCGCATGAAATCTGGATGGC
>CALKAA010000465.1 GCA_937983495.1 uncultured Gemmobacter sp.
CGCCCTGCACCCGGCATCAAATGGCAAGCAGCTTGCTGCGATGGTCGGGCTTGATCGCCCGGTCGTGCTGTCGGACATGCGGCCTGTCGAATACATTGACCTTGTGGAGCCTTTGGGCAGCCAGATGGGCGCGGCTTCGATCAAGACTGTCCCTGATGCGCTTCACGCGCTGCTGTTTGGCCAGCCCGAAGCGCCTGCAGACGGTGCAAGGAAAGCGACCGCGGCCGAGGCTGCGGCTTTGCCCCTTCTGGGCACCTATGCCCTGCTGGATGCAGCCAAGATGCCCTATCTGCTGACCAGCTTGCTGGACAGATCCGGTTTGCGGCACCAGTCGCTGTTCCAGGGCGAGGGGCAGGAGCAGTTGGGCGAATATGCGCCCTATCTGGTCGAACTCAAGGATGGCAGTGACTTCACGCGCCGTCTGTTTTCCAGCCAGAAGGGTGCCGGGGGTCTGTGGGAGCGGGACTTGGGCATTTACCTGCGCTCTCGTGCGGGGTTCGATGCGCTGCGGAAACACTTGCGCAAATTCACCCGTGTCGAGGATGAGAGCGGGCGCTGGTATTTTTTCAGGTTCTGGGAACCTGCGGTTGCAACCGACCATTTCCATGGGATTTCAGGGGATGCGCAACGCTACGCCGGCTGGTTTGGTGCGAATGGGCAGGCGCTGGTCGAAGCCTATGTCACCCCCGACCCCGATCAATGCTGCGTGACTGTTTTTCGGCCTGTGACACCGGCGGCGGCGTCAGCGGTGCCAAGGGTGCTGCTGAAACAGGATGTCGAGGCGCTGTGTCGTCGGCGTGTCGATCGGGATTTGACCGAGGTTGCTGCCCTGATGCGTCAGACCTTTCCGGAGCAGGCGGCCCGAATGGACGATGAGGCGCTGGACCGGCAGATCCGTCGCTCGGCCAGCCGGGCGCAGGATTTCCAGATCAGGCAGCGTGCGAATGTCTTTCGCCTGGCGGCCTGGGACTTGCATTCTGACGGGGCGTTTGAGCGGGGCGACCCGGAAAACAGATTGCGCACCATCCTGCAAAGCGACGCAAGTGAGGCTGACAAGATGCGCCTGCTGGCAGAGCGTTTGGCCGAGTTGGGCGATGGCGGCTAGATCGCGTTTCGCGGACGATTGGGGTATTCGTGACGCGTCCGGTTTGTTTCTGCCCTGTGGCCTTGCCATTCTGCGCTTGTCACCGGACCATCCTTGACAGAGACATGGCCGTAGTTGCGCAGGACCGCGGCCCGAGACGCCCCCGAGAGCGATCCGCTGCGGATGGCCGCCTCATATTGGCGAAGGCCACTTGGGATACGGTAATTCGGGTCTGACGCGGGCAGGGCCAGAAACGCGCCGTTCACACGCGCCACCGCCGCCTCGTGCATCATGTGCAAGGCGATCCGTGACAAGCCCAGTTGAACCCAGGGGCGGTTCAGGGAAAGTTGTTCATCATAGGCATAGCGGATGCGCGTCGTTGTTTGAAACCCTCTTCGAACGGTCACGGGCACTTCGCGGATCGGGCCCATATGGCGGACAATGCCGCCACTGGGTTCATTTGCAAGCAACCAGCCCTCGCGGACAAACACCGCCTCTGCCGTGCTGTTGGCCCCACGGGCAAGATCGGCCTGACGTGTCGCGGCCTGTGCCGCCATGGCTTCGGCCCGACTGTCAAAACTGCGGCGCTGCATCGCGCCAAGTGGTGCACGATCCCCTGTTCCGCTATAGCCCCCGCCAACATCGGAATGAGCGCCAGGAAGCTCAAACGTATCCCCGCCGCCCGGCACGTTCCGATTGAGCCGAAAGTTGCGGCGATACTCGTCGCCGGCGGTCAGGTGATAGATGCGGCCAACCGCCTGCGCTGTCTTCAGGTGAACATTCACCGGCCCGTTATCCTCATCTGCCGGATCGCCGATCGCCGCCACTGTGTCGAACACGCCGACAAAGCGGATTTCAACTTTCAGACCTCGGGGCAAGGTTTCGGTAAAGTCGCCCGGTCCCCAAGGATCGTAGCTGATCGTCCTGGCGCGCATGGCATTGACGAAATATCGGGCCGCCGCCGCACCGCGGCTGAAACCGAACACGTCCAGAACAACCTTCTCCAGCCTCGGGGGGCCGCCGTTCAGGCCGATTTCGCGCAGCACCTGACGAAACGCCCAAAGCACGCGCGCCTCGACCCCGGAGGCCCCTTGCCCGAAAGCATATCCTGTCATGTCGTCTGCGGCATTCCGCGTGGAGCCTGGCCCTTCGACATAGATTGATCGGAACCTGCGCCCCACTCCGCCGCAGGAATTGCGCTCGTCATAGGTGTTGCCGTTCTTGTAGCGTGCATAAAGCAGGGCCGGGTTGGATAACGCGGCTTGATAGCTGTCATCGTTACGGGCGCGCGACAAGACGTTGAACCGGTTGTTCAAGGTGCCGTCAAAAAACACCCCGATCTCCAGCTTGACCTTGGGGCAGGACTGCGAGACGTTGCCCACTTGGCCCGACAATCCTCGGCGTGTGGCGGCTGCGGTGGCGGTTGCGTCTATGTTGGAAAGAGACATGCTAGTCACGCGCCTGACAATGGCTTGATTGCCCGGATTCCGGGGTGAACTGCGCCATGATGGATGCAATTTCAGGAAGAAGGCCCGTTTCCCGACGCCAGGCCCGATCGGCACCGGGCGTGCGGACACCACAGACACGCGCGACATCCACACGATCGGACGGTTGGTCGCCGATCTTGTCGGACCCGATCAGCATTTCGCCATTGGGGCCGAAAACCACCAGCAGGGTCGTGGCATCATAGGCCACATCCAGCGCCTTGATTGGCACCTCGATCCGGGCTGTCCAGGCCTTGTCCGTGGACAATTCCACCCACCGTGCCGAGACCAGCCATATGCCATCCCCGTGCAGATCAAGCGGCACGCTGAGCGCTGCGCCGCCCATCAATCGTGGCATCTCGTGATCTGCCGCTCCGGCGATCAGGGTGGGAGGAACCGGGGCCAGATCCTGTTCGATAGAGAAATCCGTCAAAACGACGGGCGAGGCCTGATAGCTGTTGAAGCTCAGGGCCAGTTGGCTGGCGGTCTGCGCTGCGGGGAAGCCCGTCGCAAGGGCCCCTATCCCCAGCAGGGCGACAAGCAGGGCCAAGGCTGCAGCGGCCGGTTTCATCGTTGCACCGTTCGCTGTGATCCGGGGGCGGCACCTTGTGGCCAGGGCTGGCGGATCTGCCGGAACTCTGCCGGGTTCATCTCCCAATCTACCAGCGTGACTGCGATTTCAGCATAGACAGCCTCCAGCCATTCGATCGCGTCAGCGATGACATAGTGTTCAACCGGTGTGCCCTCAAGCGGTGGGGGCACGGGCGTCGTGCCATAAATCGCCCCTTCGGGCAGCGGCCCCAGTCTGGCGACCAGCCGGTCATGCACCGGGTTGCGCGCCGGATCATAGGCATCCAGCACCTCGGGCGGCATGTCCAGCACCTGAGTGATGAACTGCGCTTCGGCAGGATCGGCAAGCGGGCGCGTCAGGTTCGGCATTTCAAGCGTGGCCAGCACAGGAGACAGGAAGCCATAGCCATACCACCCCGACCAGAGCACGATCTCGCCCAGATTGCCGTAAGCAATGGCATGCACATCGCCGTCCAGATCGGGGTCGCCTTCAAAGATGAAGGATATGACGGATGCCAGTCGGCGCGGGTCCAGCAGGCGCAATCGCCCGTTTGCCAGAGTGACAAGGCCATAGCCGGCCCAAATCTCGCGCAGCGTTGCCGGCAGGCTGCGATAGGCCTCAACCGTCAGGCCTGCGGTGAAGGGCACGGCCCGGGCTGATCTGTCACCCAGCCGGGCCACCAGTGCTGCCTGAAGTTTTGGATCAAGCCCGGTCACCCGATTCCCCGCAGAAAGCGCTTCACAAGAGCGTAGCGCCGTTGAGACCGACAGATCAATCTTATTCGGGGGGCAAGTTTCCGGGAGGGACCGGCTTTGAAACAGCCTGAGTGCCTTTTCAAGGAACGTGCATTTGGCCCAAGGGCGTTGGTTGCGGGTGCGTCGCTGCGCTTGCCATCGCGGATGGGGCTGAAGGGGGATGAGCTGCCGCTGTAGCGAAGGGCCTTGCGGCCAACTCTGCGCGCAGGGTGGCGAGCAGTCGGGCGGCTGCGGCGGGGCCATATTGGGCGACGAGCGCATCCTCGCCGCCCCGTGACAGGCGGCGGAAGGCGTCCGCGGCTGGGAAGGTGCCGATCCAGCCGATGCCGCCGGGGCTGCGCGGGGTGCACAGCACTTCCATCTCCTCGATGAGCCCTTCGCGGATCACGGGTTGCCATTGGATCATGGCGCCGACGAGAGGGGCTTGCGCGGGCTGGTCATCGGGGAACTGGCGGCGGCTGACCCAGAAGGGGTGGTGCGCAAAGCGGGGTTCCAGTGTCAGAAAGTCTCGGCCGATGCGGGCTTGGTGCCAGGCTGTGTCATGGGCACGGGTGGTCAGGTAGCGGCGGCAAAGGTCCGCCGCCTCGGGGCGGGCATCAAGCGTGCGGCGCACAGCCGCCACGGCGAGTGCGGAGGATACCGCCCAGAATTGACCATGGCCTGAAAGCGGGTCCATCGCCGCCAGTGCATCGCCCACGGGCAGGCAGGCAAGATCCCCTTTCAGCGGCGCAGGCAGATGCGGCGCGGCGGCACGGGCCATGACCGGCCCCGCCAAGCCTTGCACCGGCAGATCGGGCTCAGCCTCGGCCAGCATCGCCCGCAAGCGCGCCAAAG
>CALKAA010000466.1 GCA_937983495.1 uncultured Gemmobacter sp.
GGCAATCTCGTTCAGTGTCGTCGCCACGCCGCCGCGCGTCGGGTCGCGCAGGACTGCCCGGCATCACCTGCACCAAGCCGCCATCCGGGTGCGCGCCCAGTTCGCGCAGCGGCTGTGCCGGTGCCCCGCGCCCCGCGCCCCGGCTGGCCTTCTGCGCCAGCACTTCCATCGCGCGGTTCATCCCGATGGTGAAGACCTCCTCCACATCCGGCAGGTTCGCATAGGTGCTGTTATGCTTGATATAGGGGCCAAAACGGCCAATCCCGGCCTCGACCAGCGCCCCATCCTCCGGGTGCGACCCAATCGGGCGCGGCAGGTTCAGCAGCATCAGCGCGCGCTCCAGATCAATGCTGTCGGGCGACCAGCCCTTCGGCAGGCTGGCGCGCGGCGGCTTCGGCTGTTCCTCGGTCGCGTCGCCCTTCTGCACATAGGGCCCGAACCGCCCTGAGCGGATGGTGACCGGCACGCCGTCCTCGTCCTGCCCCAGCACCTTGCCATCGGGCGTGATCGCGCCGCTGTCATCGCCCACCGAGATGGGGCGGGTATAGCGGCATTCCGGGTAATTGCCGCAGCCGATGAAGGCCCCGCCCGAGCGCGCGGTCTTCAGATGCAACCGCCCCGAGCCGCAGGTCGGGCAGGCGCGCGGATCGCCCCCGTCGGCCCGCGCCGGATAGAGATGCGGCCCCAGAAATTCGTCAATCTTGTCCAGCACTTCGCTGATGCGCAGATCGGCGGTTTCCGCCACCGCGGCCGAGAAATCGCGCCAGAACCGCGCCAGCACTTCCTTATAGTCGCGCTCGCCCGCCGAGACATCATCCAGCTCGCCCTCCAGCGAGGCGGTGAAGTCATATTCCACATATTTGCGGAAGAAATTGGTCAGGAAGGCCGTGACCAACCGCCCCTTATCCTCGGGGATCAGCCGGTTCTTGTCGCGCCGCACATATTCGCGGTCCTGAATCGTGGTCAGGATCGAGGCATAGGTGGAGGGGCGCCCGATGCCCAGCTCCTCCATCCGCTTCACCAGCGTGGCCTCGGTATAGCGCGGCGGGGCTTGGGTGAAGTGCTGCTCCGGCACCACGGCGCCGCGCGCCAGGGCGTCGCCCTGCATGATCTGCGGCAGGCGGCCTTCATCCTCGGCGTCGTCGTCGCGGCCCTCATCGTAAACCTTGAGGAAGCCGTCAAACAGCACCACCTGCCCCGTGGCGCGCAGGCCCACCTGGCCATCCGGGCTTTGCACCTCCACGCTGGTGCGCTCCATCCGCGCCGCCGCCATCTGGCTGGCAATGGTGCGCTTCCAGATCAGGTCATAGAGCTTGCGCTGATCGGCCTCGACCAGCCGCAGATCCTCGGGCGCTGCCGCCATATCGGTCGGGCGGATGCACTCGTGGGCCTCCTGCGCGTTCTTGGCCTTGTTCTTGTAGATGCGCGGGCTGTCCGGCACATAGTCGGCACCAAAGCGCTTGCCGATCTCGGCCCGCGCCTGCGCAATCGCCTCCGGCGCCATGTCGATGCCGTCGGTCCGCATATAGGTGATGTGCCCCGCCTCATAGAGCCGCTGCGCCGCATTCATCGTGGCCTTGGCGCCCATGCCGAACTTGCGGCTGGCCTCCTGTTGCAGGGTCGAGGTCATGAAGGGCGCGAAAGGGTTGCGGCTGGCGGGCTTCTTCTCCACCGCCGCCACGCTGAAGGTTCGATTTTGAATGGCAGCTACCGCCAGATCGGCAGCTTCGGCGGTTGGAATGTCGAACTTGTCCAGTTTCTTGCCGCCCAGCAGCACAAGCCTTGTGTCAAAATCCTGCCCGCGCGGCGTGCGGAACGTGGCCCCGACCGACCAATATTCGCGGGCGCGGAAGGCCTCGATCTCCATCTCGCGTTCCACGATCAGCCGCAGGCAGACCGATTGCACCCGCCCTGCCGATTTCGCGCCCGGCAGCTTGCGCCACAAGACCGGCGACAGGGTAAAGCCCACCAGATAATCCAGCGCGCGGCGGGCCAGATAGGCATCCACCAGCGCCACATCCACCTGGCGCGGGTTCTTCATCGCCTCGGTCACGGCGGCCTTGGTGATCGCGTTGAAGGTCACGCGGCTGACCTTCTTGCCCTTCTTCAGGCTCGACGCGAGGGCCTCCTGCAAATGCCAGCTGATCGCCTCGCCCTCACGATCAGGGTCGGTTGCCAAAATCAGCTCATCATCGGTTTTCAACGCTTCGGCGATGGCGCGGACATGCTTCTTGCTGTCCGCCGCCACCTCCCATTTCATGTCGAAATCATGTTCGGTATCGACCGACCCATCCTTGGGCGGCAGGTCGCGCACATGGCCGTAAGAGGCCAGCACCGTATAGTCAGAGCCGAGATATTTGTTGATTGTCTTGGCCTTGGCCGGAGACTCGACGACGACGACTGCCATGAATACCTCTTGCGCCCGGCCTGTGCGGGGCACCGAAAGATGTGTGCGATGCGCCCCCCATGTCAAGGCAGGCCGCGTTCGTCAAGCCCGGCCAGCCCGGTTGACAAGGGATCAGCGGCTTTACCCCAAGGGCCGAACCGGGCGAAATGCGCGGGTTTTGTCTCCGCCGTCTCAGGGCCGCGCCAGCAAGCCGCCGGGCTGGCGCACCAGCGCGCCCTCCATCTCCAGCGCCAGCAATTCCGGCCCCACCTGATCGGAGGGCAGCGCCAGATCGCGGATCAGCTGATCTTCCGCCAGCGGGCTGGGGGCCAGCCGGTCGAGGATCAACCGGTGCAACGCCGCCAGATCACGCAAGGCCCGGCGCGGCGGCACAGGGCCAGGCATATCCGGCACCGGCACATCTGGTGGGGGCACATCCGGTGACGCCAGCGGCCCTTCCGCCCGCGTCCCCTGCATCTCCAATGCCTCCAGCACATCCGCCGCCGAGCGCACCAGCGTGGCCCCTTCCCGGATCAGCAAATTGCACCCTGCCGCGCGGGCATCG
>CALKAA010000467.1 GCA_937983495.1 uncultured Gemmobacter sp.
CGCAGGGCGGGCGCTGGCCGGTGGCTTTGGGCCACCGGCCCAAACTAACCATCGCTTCAACATGACCTCGGCAATGGCCTCGGCCAAACGCAAAACGCGGCGGCCTTTCAGCCACCGCGTTCCAAAGCCCTTGCGCACAGCGCTCACGCCTCCGGGATCAGGATTTCCCGCTTGCCGACATGGTTGGCGGGCGTCACCACGCCCTCCTCCTCCATCTGCTCCACCAGACGCGCGGCCTTGTTATAGCCGATGCCCAGCTTGCGCTGAATGTAGCTGGTCGAGCACTTCCGATCCTTGGCCACGATCGCCACGGCCTGATCATACAGCGCGTCCTCGCCCTCGGTATTGCCGCCGGTATTCAGCCCCAACACCGCGTCAATATCGCCCGCCACATCGTCTTCCGGCCCTTCGACCACGCCCGACATATATTGCGGCGGCCCGAAGGATTTCAGGTGGTTCACGATCTCCTCCACCTCCTCATCCGAGACGAAAGGCCCGTGAATCCGGGTGATGCGCGCGCCATTGCCCATATAGAGCATGTCGCCCTGCCCCAGCAGTTGCTCCGCCCCCTGCTCGCCCAGAATGGTGCGGCTGTCGATCTTCGAGGTCACCTGGAACGAAATCCGCGTCGGGAAGTTCGCCTTGATCGTGCCGGTGATCACATCGACCGAAGGCCGCTGCGTCGCCATGATCAGGTGAATGCCGCTGGCCCGCGCCATCTGCGCCAGCCGCTGAATGCAGGCCTCGATCTCCTTGCCCGCCACCATCATCAGATCGGCCATCTCGTCCACGATGACCACGATGTAAGGCAGCGCCACGGGGGCGAATTCTTCCGTCTCGAACACCGGCTCGCCAGTATCCTCGTCAAACCCGGTCTGGATCGTGCGCTTGAACATCTCGCCCGCCGCCAAGGCCTCACGCACCCGGCCATTATAGCCGTCAATGTTGCGCACGCCCATCTTGGACATCTTGCGATAACGCTCCTCCATCTCGCCCACCACCCATTTCAGGGCGACCACCGCCTTCTTGGGGTCGGTGACCACAGGGCTGAGCAGATGCGGAATGCCATCGTAAACCGAAAGCTCCAGCATCTTGGGGTCGATCATGATCAACCGGCATTCCTCGGGCGTCAGCTTGTAGAGCAGCGACAGGATCATGGTGTTGATCGCCACCGATTTGCCCGAGCCGGTCGTCCCGGCAATCAGCAGATGCGGCATCTTGGCGAGGTTCGCCACCACGGCATCGCCGCCAATATCCTTGCCCAGCGCCAGCGGCAGCCGCATGTTGCTGTCACCGAAATCACGCGCGGCGAGGATCTCGCGCAGCACCACCTTCTCGCGGGTGGCATTGGGCAATTCGATCCCGATCACAGAACGCCCCGGCACGGTGGAAACCCGCGCCGACAGGGCCGACATGCTGCGCGCAATGTCATCCGCGAGGCCGATCACCCGGCTGGCCTTCAAGCCCGGCGCCGGTTCCAGCTCATACATGGTCACCACCGGGCCGGGGCGCACGCTGACGATCTCGCCCTTCACGCCGTAATCATCCAGAACCGATTCCAGCATGCGGGCGTTTTCTTCCAGCGCCTCATCCGACAGCGTATGGCGCTGCACCGTGCTGGCCGAGGCCAGCAGCGACAAGGGCGGCAGCTCATAGGCCTGCGCCACCTGATCCTCGAACCGCAGCCGCGGCTGCGCCTCAGCCACCGCGCGGGCCGAGGGCTGTACCGGCTTTTTCAG